>CALGGQ010000072.1 GCA_937915775.1 uncultured Clostridia bacterium
GAGTTCAGACGTGTGCTCTTCCGATCTGTGGACTTCCAGCACGTTAAGCCGGGCAAGGGCGCTGCGTTCGTCAGAACCAAGACAAAGAATGTCATTACAGGCGCCGTAACCGAAAAGAGCTATAACCCGTCCGCCAAGTATCCCACCGCTTTTATTGAGAGAAAGGATATGGCGTATTCCTACAGCGACGACGGTATGTATTACTTTATGGATAACGAGACCTATGATATGGTTCCCGTTGCCGAGGCTGACCTGCCGGATAACTTCCGTTTCGTGAAAGAAAATGACGTTTGCAAAATCCTGTCCTATAAGGGCAAGGTATTCGGCGTGGAGCCGCCGACCTTTGTCACCCTGCAGATTACCCATACCGAGCCGGGCGTCAAGGGCAATACAGCCACCAACACCTTAAAGCCCGCTACCGTTGAAACCGGCGCGGAAATCCGTGTGCCGCTGTTCATCAACGAGGGCGATATGATTCGTATTGACACCAGAACCTGTGAATATATGGAAAGAGCATAACGAAGAAAGGAAAATACTATGGATACGATTGAAAGACTTGGCTATATCAAGGGCTTGATTGACGGTCTTGAACTGGACGAAAACGCAAAGGAAACCAAGGTTTTCAGAGCCATTATCGATGTGCTGGAAAGCATTGTGGACGACCTTGACGATATTTGTGATGACATTGACGAGCTGGATGCCGATATCGACTGCATTGACGAGGATTTGGCAGAGCTGGAAGAATATGTTTACGACGATGAATGCGACTGTGACGATGACGACGAGGACGATGAGGAGTTCGAGGAGTACGAGGTGGAATGCCCCTCCTGCGGCGAAGTGTTCACGGTTGATGAGGATACACTGCTTGACGGCGGTGTAGAGTGTCCGAACTGCGGCGAAAACCTGGAATTCGAATTCGATTTCGAAGAGGGCGACGAAGAAGAGGACGACGAGGACTAATTGTATAAAGCGTAACGGGCAGGTGTTCACCTGCCCGTTTTTAGTGATAAATGATGTGAAACAGGGGAATACATACCGTTACTAAGACCGATAAAAGGACTTGTCAAAACAGCAGTGAAATTATATAATTAATATATCAAAATGATTCTGATTCAGCAGCCGGGAGGTGAAAGCGATATGAAGCCGCTTGCGGTAACCCTGATAGCAGATCCGCATTATTATTCTAAGAAAAACTGGGTGGACGGCGACCCATATCGTTTTCCGCCGCAGCGTGAGCAGCAATATAAACGAGGCAGTGAGGAGATTATCCGTTATGTGTTTGATGAGGTCTGCCGTGACGGTGCGCCGGATATTATTCTGATAAACGGCGATTTAACCAATAACGGCGAGGTCACCTCTCATGAGGAAATGCGCGCGCTGCTGCGTAAGCTAAAAAGCAGAGGCAAGCGCGTGTACGTTACAACCGCTACCCACGATTATGCGAACGGCGGCAACGGCTTTTCCTACGGCTTTGATAAGGATAACCGCGAGGTGCTGGTGCCCGCACTGCAGCGCGAGCAGCTGTATGATTATTACTTTGAATTCGGATTGAATGAGGCGCTTTCCGTCCATCTTCCCTCGATGAGCTATACGGTGAAACTGAACGAGGATTATCTTCTGCTCGCGTTAAACGATGATGTCGGCAAGCAGCAGTGCGGCTTTACGGATGATTGCTTTTTATGGATAGAGCAGCAGGTGCGGCAGGCGCAGGCAAACGGGCAGTTTGTGGTGGCAATGACGCACCATCCCGTGCTGGCACCGTCGGTGCTGTACCGGCTGATTGCGCCGGGCGATGTGCTGGAGGACGGTGAGGAAACAGCTAAGCGCTTTGCCGACCTCGGCATTCCCTGCATTCTGACGGGGCACAGCCACATTCACAATATTTCTTCTGTAAAAAGCGAAAGCGGCAATCTTCTGTATGATGTATCGACCGCGAGCGTTATCGGCTATCCGCCGTATTACCGCCGTATCACGTTTGACCCGGAGCAGTGTGCCATCGCGGTTTCCTCCGTTTTGCTGGACCGAATTCCCGGTCTGGATACGGACGGTCTGTCTCTTTCCGATTTTACCAAAAAGCTCTTTCTCGGCAACATCAGCGATATTTTTACCTTTGCCGAAACGGATTATGAGCAGTTTAGCGAGCTCGCAATCGGCTTCAGCATGCCAAAGGAAAAATCGCACCGCTTAAAGCCCGTACTCCGTCCCGCTGCGAAATATATCAACCGCCTCACCTTCGGCAGAATCTGGCGCTTTTCACGCCGTACGAGCGCGGTCACGCGGCAGGAGATGCAGCTTGTGAAAGCGGAAAAGGTGCTGCCGTTTGCGATTGAGATGATTGCCAACTTGTTTAAGGGCGACGCTGCGCTGCAAGGTACTTCGCAGGCGGATGCCGTCAAATATGCGATTGCCGTCGGCTTCTTTCAGCATCTTGATAAACGCGCAAAGCCGTTTCATAAGAAGCTGCAATCACTTGGTATCGAGAGCATTGCGGCAACCGTGCATCCGCTGCTGCAAAACGACGGACTCGGCGATGCCGAAGCGATACTGCACTATTAATCCTTTGGAGGAATCATATGAAATTAACGGTTATCGGCGGTGGCGGCGTCCGCTCGCTGTTTCTCGCCAAAAGTCTGGCGCAGCAGGCAGAGAGCTTGGGCATCACCGTGCTTGCCTTTATGGATAACAATGAGGAAAAGCTGAACATATACGGCAAAATGGCACGCGCGGCGGCGCTGCATATTAACCCGCAGCTGACATTTATTTTAACGGCGGACGCAAAGGAAGCCGTGACGGATGCCGACTATGTGATTACCACGATACGCGAGGGCGGCGATGATATGCGTGTGCAGGATGAACGCATCGCCCTGTCCCTCGGCGTACTGGGGCAGGAGACAACGGGCGCTGCCGGTTTCTCCTTTGCCATCCGCAGTGTGCAGGCGCTTGCCGGCTACTGTGAACTAATAAAGCAATATGCGAAGCCGAACTGTAAAGTGTTTAACTTTACAAACCCCGCCGGTGTCGTTAGCCAGACGCTGCGCGATATGGGCTATGCTTTTACCTACGGTATCTGCGACGCACCGAGCGGTATGCTGCGCTCGTTTGAAGCGCTGTACGGCGTGCCGGAGGGCAGTATGCAAGGCGAGGTATACGGGCTCAACCATCTGTCCTATTTTCAGTCAATCACGCTGGACGGCAGGGACATTATGCCCGAGCTGATTGAAAATGACGAGGCATACCGCAAAACAGATATGCGTTATTTTGAAAAGGAGCTGCTGCGCCGCCGCGGCTGTATTCTCAATGAGTACCTTTATTATTTCTACTACCGCGAAATCGCGCTGAAAAACATCCTTGCCGCCGAGCAGACGCGCGGCGAGCAGATTGCCGCTATTAACCGCCGTATGACTGAGGAACTGAAAACGGTAGATATTGAGCGCGAATTTGATAAGGCGCTGGCGATATTTGAACACTGGCACGGTGTGCGTGAAAACAACTATATGGCGAGTGAAACCGGCGTGAAGCGTGAAACACAGTGGCACTTTGACCTCGATAAAAAGGAAAACGGCGGCTACGCGGGCGTGGCGCTGAAATTTATTGAAATAGAGCGCAGCGGCAAGGCGGGCAGTATGATTTTATGCACCGAAAACCGCGGCGCGATACCGGGTCTGCGCGAGGACGACGTGGTGGAAATCACCTGCGATATTACGCAGGACGGCGCGGTGCCGCACCGCTTTGACAAAATTGACGAGCAGCACCTCGAGCTGATTCGCCGTGTGAAAATCTATGAGCGCCTCGCGTCAAAAGCCATCCGCGAAAAATCGGTAGCAACCGCTGTAGAAGCGCTGACGCTGCACCCGCTGGTGAATTCCTATTCGCTGGCAAAGGAGCTGATGCGGCAGTATCTGGCGCTGAACAAAGACTATACAAAGGACTGGGCTTAATATGGCATTTATCGCAGGAGCAGGTATGACGAATATTGACCTGCTGTATACAGGACTGGAGCGCCTGCCCGATGTAGGGGAGGAGCTTTACAGTGAGGACTTTTCGCTGCAGCTCGGCGGCGGACTGCCGGGAATGCTGATTCATCTCTCCCGCCTCGGTGTGCCCGTTAAGCTGGCGACTGCGCTCGGTGACGATTTGTTTTCCGCATTTGCAAGGGAGGAATACCGCAAAAACGGCATTAACCCTGAGAATTTTGATAACGGCAGCGGATTTCCTGTCAATGTTACTTCGGCGATGGTGCTGCCGCACGACCGCAGTTTCGTTACCTATGGCAACGGTATGATGGAAGCTGACGATGATGCAAAGGAGCGCTTTTACACGATGGCGCACGGCGCAAAAATCACGCTGATGCAGCCGGACGGCTATTTAGAGGTCTACCGCAAGCTGCATGATGAGGGAACGCTCCTTTTGCTTGATACCAGTTGGGACGATGAACTTTCCATCGAGAAATACCGCGAATACCTGACGGTAGCCGATTACTATACCCCGAACCGCAAGGAAGCGCTTCGCCTGACGGGTGCCGCAACGGTTGACGATGCCGCCGAGCAGCTGCAGGCGTTCTTTGAAAAACCGGTTATCAAACTCGACAAAGACGGCTGCCTCGGGATCGAAAACGGCAAAAAAACGGTGGTGCCGCCCCTTGACGTGACGGCTGTGGATACTACCGGCGCAGGCGACGCATTCCTTGCAGGGTTTGCCTATGGATTGTTTGAGGGGGAACCGTTTGAGCGCTGCCTGCTGTACGGCAATATTACCGGCGGCAGCTGCGTCACAAAAGTCGGCGCGCTAAGCGCTGTTATCACAAAAGAAGAACTGCACCGCATTGCGAAAGGAGGTGCCTATGAGTAAGCAGATATTTACGATTGCCAACGCTCATCTGGACACCATCTGGAGCTGGGATTTGGAAACGACGATACGGGAGTACATTTACCATACGATTGTGGACAATCTGAAACTGTTTGATAAATACCCTGTTTACCGTTTCAATTTTGAGGGAGCGTACCGCTACGAGCTGATGGAGGAGTACTATCCCGAGCTGTTTGAAAAGGTTAAGGAAAAGGTACAGGAGGGCAGGTGGAACGTCACCGGCTCAGCTTATGAAAACGGCGATGTCAATGTGCCGTCGCCCGAAGCGCTGCTGCGCAATTTTCTGTACGGCAACCGCTATTTTAAAAAGACGTTCGGCAAGACGAGCGCCGATATTTTTCTGCCGGACTGCTTCGGCTTCGGCTGGGCGCTGCCGAGCATTGCGCGCCATGCGGAAATAAAAGGCTTTTCCACACAAAAGCTGTCGTGGGGCAGCGCGTACGGCGTACCGTTTGATTTGGGAAAATGGGTCGGCGTTGACGGCAATGATATCTATGCCGCGCTGAAAATGCACCCGTATGACGATACGCTCCAGCAGGTCAGAAGCTGGGATTTGGTGACGGAAAAGCTACAGGAAAACGAGCCGTTTGACCTGCCGATGACCGCCGTCTATTACGGTACGGGCGACCGCGGCGGCGCACCGAAGGAGCAGTCCGCCCGTGTGCTGCAAAAGGAAATCACCGAAAATGATGCCTTTGATACCAAGGTGCTTTCCTCCACGCCCGATGAGCTCTACGAAGCTTTGGATTCACTGCCCGAAGCTGTCAAGGCGAAACTGCCCGAATGGAAGGACGAACTGCTGATGTCTACCCACGCGGTGGGCAGCTACGTTTCCCGTTCCATCTCAAAGCGCTGGAACAGAAAGGGCGAGGAGCTTGCCGATATGGCGGAGCGCAGCGCCGTTTGTGCGTACCTGCTCGGGCGTGATTATCCGCACAAAATGCTGGAAACCTGCTGGAAGCGTATTATCCGTCACCAGTTCCATGACGATTTGACAGGCACCTCGGTGCAGCGCGCGTACCGCCGTGTGTGGAACGATTACGCGATGAGCATCAATCAGCTCGTCGGCGAATACGAGGCGGCTTCCCGTTACATAGCGGATAAACTGGATACCTCCTGGGTAACAGGCACCGCCGTCATGGTGAATAATCCCTGTGAATATGAACGCAAAGATGTTGTCGAGGTGCTCGGTAGCTTTGAAAAGGAAGCTTATATCGCCGTGGACGGAGAGGGGAATATGGCCCCCTGTCAGAAAACGGCAGACGGCTTGCTCTTTATCGCCAAACTGCCGCCGCTCGGTTATCGGGTTTTTGATATCCGTGAGGGGACGGCTGAAAGGGACAGCAGCTTGACGGTTGGTGAAACCGTTTTGGAAAACCGTTATATCAGGGCGAAGCTGAATGAGGACGGCTGGGTATGCTCCGTGCTGGATAAAACAACGGGTAACGAGCTCCTGCAAGCGCCGATACGCCTTGCACTGTATGATTATGAGGGCAGCCTGCACTGGCCGGCGTGGGAAATCCCGAACGATGCCGCCATTGATGCACCGCATTATCCGCGCTTTGTCAGCAGCGAGGTGCTGGAAAGCGGGCCCGTCAGGGCGCGTATCAAGCTGGAATATGCCTATCAAAAGAGCCGCTTCACCACGGTGCTCTCGCTCACGGAAAACGGCGAAATGCTTGCATTTCAAAATGAAACTATGTGGCACGAGCTTGCCACGATTGCCAAGCAGGAATTCACACTGAACGCATCCAGCGAGCTTGCCTCCTTTGATTTGGGGCTCGGCGCCATTCGGCGCGGCAACCGCAGCGACAAGCTCTATGAGGTTCCCGCACAGAAGTGGGCGGATTTGAGCGATGGCAATGTCAATGTTTCCGTTATCAGCGACTCCAAATACAGCTGGGATAAATACAATGATAATACCCTGCGCCTGACGGTACTGCATACCCCGAAGCGCAATTACCGCATTGACTCGATGCAGTCGATGATGGATTTGGGGCTGAACCGCTACGGCTTTGCGCTGACGGCGCACGGTAAGGACGATTTTACCAAAACGAACCGCCTTGCCAAAAACTTCCACCAGCCGATGCCTTCCTTTATCGTATCGCGGCACGGCGGCAACCTTGGCAGCGGTGTTTCCTTCGGGAAGCTCTGCGATGATAATCTGCTGCTGCGCGCGATGAAAAAAGCGGAGGACAGCGACGCTGTCATCCTGCGCTTTAACGAGATTAACTGCGGCGAGCGTAAAGGTGCTTCGTTCACACTGAACGCCGATGTTCTGTCGGCTACTGAGGTCTATGCGAGTGAAAACCCCATCGGTGAAGCCGCTCTGACGGATAACACGCTGACGTTTGATATATCCGCCTACGGTATCAAATCATTCTGCCTGACAGTCAACAGAAAAACGGACGGTGAGAGCACGCAAACGCCGCTACCGCTTGACGGCAATGTCGCAGCGTACTCCTTGAACAGCACGGAAAAAAAGGATTTATTGCCGCGCTGCGGGCTGTCAATTCCTGCCGAATTGGTGCCGCAAACGGTGGACGCCGCCGGCGTTCGCTTTGTCCTCCATACGCAGCAAAAGGCGCTGCTTGCCAAAGGGCAGACGGTTGCCCTGCCGAACGGCACGAAGCGCGTACACCTGCTCTGCGCAGGGCTGGACGGCGATAAAAACGTAACCTTTGGTGATAAGCAATACACCGTTAATGCGATGCTCGAAAATTATGCAGGCTGGGATTTATACGATTACGGCGAAACCGCCTTCATTAAGGACGGCAGGCTCGCCTTCGAGGTAACGCACGCGCACTGCGCAAAGGGTGACGAAATTGCGCAGTCGATGCTGTTCTGGCTCGTGACGGTCGATACGGACGGCGACGTGCTGACCTTGCCCGATGACGAAATTCTGATATTGGCGATGACGGCGGACACGCAGGCAGACACCTGCACGCTTGCTACCGCGCTGACCGACAAGGTAGAAAAACGTCCGTTTACCTATCAGATGGATAAGGATGAGCTGAAACAGTATAAAAGGTTTAAGCGCTTATCTAAAATGAACGATAAAGAACGCTATTTTTCAATGAAAAACAAGTAGGAAATATGATGGAAGATACGAAAATGAAACGCTACGTCAGCCCGCGGGAAACGCTTGCCTACGGCTTTGCCAACAGCGGTCAGGTGTTCGGCTATAATCTTGTCGCCGGCGGTTATCTCTCGATGTTCTTTACCAAGGTGTTTGAGATACCGCCCGCCGCCGTTTCCACGATGATACTGTTTCTCGGCATCTGGGACACGGTAAACGACCCGCTGATGGGCGCCGTCGTGGATAAAACGCGCACGCGCTACGGCAAGCTGCGGCCATATCTGCTCTTTGTGCCGCTGCCGCTCGCAGTGACCACGATTCTGTTATTCTCGGGTCCGCTGATTTTGGCGGATACGAAAAAAACGGTAATCAAAATCATCTATATGTATCTGTCCTATTTCATCTGGGAATTCTTTTACACCATCGGTGATATCCCGTTTTGGGGCATGAGCGCCGCCATTTCGCCGAACCCTGCGGACAGAACGCGCTGTATTTCAAGCGCCAGATTTCTCTCCGGCATTATCGGCGGACTGTCTACCACGATTCTCGTTGTGCTGATGGATTTGAGCAATAACGGCGTTATCGCGCTGTCGCTCGCGCAGGTGTTCTGCCTGATGGCAGTCATCGCCGCCACCTTCGGCATGGCGTTGTTTTCGCTTGCCGGCATCTTCTGCAAGGAGCGCGTGGTGCAGACGGTCAAGGAGCCGAGCGTGATGGAAGGCTTCAAGGTGATGTTCAAAAACAAGCCGCTGCTGCTGATTGTTTCGGGCAACGTTATCGGCACGCTCGGCGGGCTTGCCGGCGTGTTTCAGACGTACTATTTTGCCGAGGTCATCAACCTCAATTCGCTGATGCTGCTGCTCGGTCTGCCGGGCACGCTCGTTGGCTGGGCAACCTATCTCATTATCCCGAAGCTGAAAAAGCGCTTTGATAACCGCCGGATTGTCTTTCTTAACGGCTTCACGCGCCTTGCCGTGTCTACCGCGGTGTTTCTCATCGGTCTGAAATGGTATGACCGCATCGCCGTGGTGGTGCCGCTTTTGATGCTGCGCAATGTTGTTTTCAGCTTCTTTGATACCATTAACAGCGTCGTTCCGACCGAAATGATTGGCGACACGATTGACTATATGGAGTGGAAAACAGGGGAGCGTAATGAGGGCGTTTCCTTCTCTGTGCTGACCTTTGTCGGCAAGCTGACAGGCTCCGTTTCCACCTCGGTAGCAACGGCGCTGCTGCCCGTCATCGGGCTGGCGTATACCACGGTAAACGGCGTGCAGGCAACCGTTAAGGCGCCGCATACGGACATATGGATTTGGGCGTTTTTCAGTTTCATCCCGTATGTACTCAGTGCACTGGGGCTGATTCCGTATATTTGGTACGACCTCACAGGTGAAAAGCTCAGCACCATTCGCCGCGATTTGGAGGAGCGCCGCAGCACCCTTTCCAAGCAGGTATCGGGAGGTGACGGAATTGAATAATCAGTGTCCGAAATGCGGCGGAAAAATCAGTCCGTTTTATCTCAGACAGAATTGCCCGCACTGCGGGGTGGATTTGCTGTACTATCAGCTGGAGGAGCGGCTGGAGCAGGATGCTGCCGAATCCGCACGGCAGGAGGCAAGGCTCAAGCACTTTGTCGAAATCTTAAAAGCGTCATCGGTTGGCACACCGCTGCATATCGTGCGGCTTGTTCTGTTTTTTACGCCGCTGCTGTCCATGTGCCTGCCGCTTTACCGCGCAGGGCATAAAAACGTATCGCTCATTGGCTTCATTATGAGCATCGTCAACCACGGCTTTGATATGAGCGCCTGGAGCCGCGATTATTTGTTCGCCGTGCTTGCGATGGTGCTGGTGATTGTGCTGTCGCTCGCGGTGATTATCAATTCGCTGTTTTCCGCCACCGCGCACGGAACCGTACGGAATTTTATTTTCAGTCTTGTGAATACGGCGGTGTTCGGCGCGCTGTCCGTGCTGGTATGCGTCAGCGGCGGCGCCGTCAAAATCGGCTTTTACGTCACGCTGGCAATTTACCTTGCCGAGCTCGTGCTGCACTTTATCACGGCAGCCAAAAAGCCCAAAGGCTTGCTGATGCTATCCGTTGCCCTGTGTGCTGCCGTCGCGCTGGTCTGTATGTTCATCGGCACTAAGCCGCAGGCGCAAGAGCCTTTTGCCGTGCCGGCAGGTATCAGAGTGGTCAGCTTTAACACGGCAGCGCCGTGGGGCACGCCGTTTGACGGTACGGCGAGCAGCGCCAGAGCTGAGCGATTTATCGGGTATATGCAGCGTGTGTCGCCCGCTCTTATCGGTACGCAGGAGCTGAACAGCGCTTGGCTGGAAACCGTCAGTGCCGAGCTGCCGGAATATGAAAGCTATGCCGTCAAGCGCGGCGGCGATGACGATGAAAACCGCAGCGAGATGAACGGTATTTTCTGGCGGAAGGACCTGTTCACCGCCGAGAAAACAGAAACCTTCTGGCTGTCGCAGACGCCCGAAACGGAGAGCCGCTTCACCTATATCGATGAAAACGGCGAGGAATGTGAGGCAGGCTGCAACCGCATCTGCTCCTATGCCATTCTGACGGAAAATGCTACAGGCAGAAAGCTCGCCTTTCTGAATACGCATCTTGACAATTCCAGCGAGGAAGCCATGCTGTTCGGCGCGCAATTAATTACCGATAAAATTGCCGCAATCAAAGCCGCCTATCCTGAAATCGCCATTGTTTTAACCGGCGATTTTAACCAGACAGAGGACGGCGCGGCGTATCAGTTGATTGCTTCTGTGCTTAACGATACGACCGATAAAGCCGCGCAGCAAGCTACCTGGCATGAATGGGGCTACTCGTATACCGGCGACAAGCCGATTGATTTCATCTTTACAAGCAGCGGGCAGTTCACCTATCAGGTGCTCGACAACATTGATAACGGCTACGTTTCCGACCACTACGGCATTATGGCGGATATTGGTTGATAAGAAAAAAGACGGTATCACCGATGTGATACCGTCTTTTTTGTTCTATTCCTCGCTCATCGTCAGTCCTTTTTCTGTAAACCAATCGGCAAAAACATCGTATATCGCCCTTGTCCATTCCAGGCGAGGTTCGCTGTTTTTGGTAAAGGTGAGCGTTTCACCGGAAGCGTACTGCACCATCAGGTTGCATTCCTGGAATTCCGGCGGTAGCCCGGCGGTCACGCGGTACACGCCGTTATATTGGGCGAGTGCCTGTTCGTCAATGATGCCTTGCAGCGCAGTCAGCAGCGCTGCATCAGCGGGGTAACGGATAGCGCTTTCCTCAGCGTAAGCCGTCAGCACGCCGCTCTCATTTTCCTTAATATCAAAGGTAAAGCGTTTCGTTTCCTCGTTGTTTTCCCCGACCTGCGTGAGGGTAAAGGTGGTGTGAAAGCCCGTTATCTCCTTTGAGACAATGGTTTTCGGGGCGTTATAATCTGTCTTGTCAATCACGCCGCCCGATTCAATATTGCCGAGCGGCTTTTTGCAGCCGCCGAGCCCGAACAGCGTCAGCACGCACAGCAGCCCCGTCAGCACTGCGCGGGCAAAATAGCTCTTTTTCATCTGTAACCCTCCCGAATGTTATCCTACTGTATTTTAATTATACCATAATTCTTCCTTTTTGCACGACTTTTTTCACGCGGCGGAAAAACAGGGAAGTATGGATTGTATTTGCCGCTCCTTTTTTGTATAATATAAGCAGTAATGATGTCAGAAGCAGGTGAAAATATGACAGTAAGAGCCTATCAGCCGAGCGACCTCGGCGCGATGATTGCCATCTGGAACGAGGTGGTAAAGGAGGGGATTGCTTTCCCGCAGGAGGAGTGCCTTGACGAAGTGAGCGGCGCCGCCTTTTTTGCCGAGCAGACTTATGTCGGCGTTGCTGAGGAGGAAGGAACCGTTGTCGGACTGTATATCCTCCATCCGAATAACGTCGGCCGTTGCGGCCATATTGGCAATGCGAGCTATGCGGTAGCCTCCGCCTGCCGCGGAAAGCATATCGGCGAGCAGTTAGTGCTTGATTGCATCAGGCAGGGAAAGCAGTGCGGCTTTTCCGTGCTGCAGTTCAACGCCGTGGTGGAAAGTAATGTTCACGCGCGCCATCTGTATGAGCGGCTCGGCTTCGTTCAGCTCGGCACCATTCCGCACGGCTTTCGTATGAAGGACGGGCACTATGAAAATATCTGTCCGTATTACCGCGAGCTGTGACAGCACATTATGAGGAAACATATATGCGCGATTTAGTGATGAACAAGAACGAATTACTTTTTCAAAAAGCAGGGGCGCTGATTCGTATCACGCCATGTCACACCAATGCGCTGCGCTTTGAGCTGTTTTTTGACGGAGAAGTGACGGAGGAAAACTTTACCCTTTTGCCGCAGCAGGCGGACGGCAGCGCAGACGAAACGGAAAACGAGGCAAGGATGACAGCCGGCTGCCTCAGCGTCCGAGAAGGGCTATCCCGTAATGCGCCCGATGTTTTTCGATTATCCGCAGGATGAAAACTGCTATTCCCTCGGGGATCAGTATCTGTTCGGCGATGATATTATTTTTGCGCCGATTGTCAACCGCGCACAGACGGAGAAAACCGTCTATCTTCCCGCAGGGGAATGGGTGCTGACGAAGAATAAAACCGTTTATACGGCGGGGTATCACACGGTAACTGCCGCGGTGGAGGAATTCATCGCCTTTGTCAGAAAAGGCGCAGATGTATTAGCTTGCTTTAATGAGAGAGGTTCATAAAATGAAAAAATACGCACTGCCGCTGTTGCTGCTCGCTGTGTTTGAGGCGGTGGCGGTAACGCTGTGGCTGACGAAGAATAATATCTTCTATCTGTTCAATTTCAGTTATATCGGCATCTCTCTGTCGCTCGGTATTTTTCTGTTCATTAAAAAATACAAGCACGCGCGGCGGATTGTGCAGCTCTTGGTCGGGCTGTATATGCTGGTGTATTTAGGCTTGATTTGCCGTGAGAATATGCAGATAGAGGGCTTCTGGTACTATCTGTTTACCGGTGTGTTTGAGGCGGCCACCATCCACTATGCCGTTGCCAAAATCTTTGGACCGCTGCTGTTCGGCAGGGGCTGGTGCGGCTATGCCTGTTGGACGGCGATGGTACTGGATTTTCTGCCGTATAAGGTGCCGCAGCAGCCGAGAAAGAAGATAGGCTGGCTGCGCTATCTCACCTTTGCAGTATCGTTGATTTTTGTGGCGGCGCTGTTTCTTGCCAAGGTGGGGAACATCGAGCGGATTATGTTCTGGGCGTTTCTTGGCGGCAATGTTCTCTATTATGCCGTCGGCATCGCGCTGGCATTTGCCTTTAAGGATAACCGTGCCTTTTGCAAATACATATGCCCGATTACGGTATTTTTAAAGCCAATGAGCTACTTTTCGCTGTTTCGGGTGAAGTGCGATAAAAGCAAGTGTATTAACTGCGGCAAATGCAAACGTGTCTGCCCGATGGAGGTTGATGTGACGGATAATTCCAGAAAAAGAGCCAATGCTACAGAGTGTATCCTCTGTATGGAGTGCGTGAAAAACTGCCCGAAGGATGCACTGTAACAGTCTGAAAAAAGGAGAGGAAACGCGATGAAAACCATTTATCTTGCGGGCGGCTGCTTCTGGGGGATGCAGAAATTCTTCGACCAGTTTGACGGTGTGATTGCTACCGAGGTCGGCTATGCCAACGGACCGGACAGAGCACCGAGCTATGAGGAGGTCTGCCGCAGTAGCGGCCACGCGGAAACGCTTAAAATTGACTTTGATGAAACCGTAGTTTCGCCGAAAAAGCTGCTGGAATATTACTTTATGGTGATTGATCCCGTTTCCGTCAACCGTCAGGGAAATGATACGGGCGTGCAGTACCGCACAGGGATATTCTATCCGGATGACAGCCTGCTCGGCGTGATTCATCAGGTATATCATCTGGAGGAGCAAAAGGCAGGCAAGCCCCTTGCTGTCATCGTAGAGCCGCTGAAAAACTTCTTCTCTGCTGAGGAATACCACCAGAAATATCTGGATAAAAACCCACACGGCTATTGCCATATTCCTAAACGGTATTTTTCACTGACAGATTGATAAAATCCGATGTCCTAAAGGGCATCGGATTTTTTAATGTGGATATATGTTGGTTTATCAGTTTTTGCGTTCTTTCTTCTTGTTAAGGAAAGTAAACAGTATCAGCAGATAGCAAACGGTTTTCGGCAGCATCAGCATGCCGAGCATCGGCACCGCGTCCGTGCCGACCACCACGGGAATATAGCATAAAAACGACAGCGTAATATAGAGCCAGATGTTTCGGAAGACGTTATCGTTCTTTCTCCTTGTGAAGAACAGATAAACGATGATTATTCCGAGAAAGAGAAACGGGATATTGCGTAAAATGCCCCAAACCAGCGGAGAGCTATCAGTCAGCCACTGATTTTGCGGGAACAGGCACAAGGCGATTCTTACGGCGGAAAAGCCCCATACGGCAGTCGTGGTTACTTTGCTTTCGGTTACTTTGTAGTCGTTCAGGTAAATGTAGTACATCAGAATGTAGAACACCGTCATCGTTACCGAGGTAACCAGCTTGCCGATGCCGAGTGCCGCCGTAAAATCCTTGTCAACAAAGTAGTTCAGCACTCTCGGCACCAGATGAAAGGCGTCTCCGCACCCGAGCACAAGTGCTGCCGCGCCCATCAGTCTTTGCAGCTTTCCTTGCGCTTTGGCAAGCAGATATATACCCGTGCCGATGGCAAGAACAAGATAGGCAATATCAAATAATGTTTCACCGTATTTCATTTTTTACCTCCCAGTAATATCTTCGTGCGCAAACGGGAAAATCGTCCGTCACGCCGTGCTCAGGGTCATAGAAAACGCCGTCACAGTAAAGCGACCAGTGCCAGCAGCGGGGCGTTTCCAGACTCAGCATACAAAGCGGCGCCAGCTCGCTTTTGTGTTCAATCTGTATGCGTTCATCGGATACCTGCCAACCGTGTGTACGGAGAAAGCCTTTCATTTCCTTCAGCGTCGTTTCTCGTTCATTATGCAGTTCCTCCGCTATCTGCTCAACAGATAATCCTGTCAGCATTGCCAGTACCGCCTGCCCGCATTGCAGGTCGTTTGGCTCATGCACATAGTTTATTTTCCGAATCACACGCTTCTCCTGTTTTCTTTATTCCGATTATTAATTCTATCATATCACAATGAATGACAATTAACAATGCCTAAGCGTTAATACTTTTCAAAGCGGATGAAAAGTGATATAATATGAAGCAGGGGAGAGGGACTGCGGCAAATAACCGTTGATACGTTCCTTCAAACCATTTTGAGAAAGGGAAAGGATGCAGCCGTTTGCCCGAAACGGTTACACCGTTATGATTATTATGAGTATTCAGATGAAAACAGCAACCGCCGATAACTTCACGATGAACTATTTTACCTTTGGGAAGGGCGACAAAACCTTTGTAATTCTTCCGGGGCTGAGCGTTCAGAGCGTGATGGGCGCCGCCGCTATGATAGCCAAGGCGTATGAGAGCATCGCCCGTGAATATACCGTATATGTATTTGACCGCAGAAACGAGCTGCCGACTGCCTATTCCGTTTATGATATGGCAGACGATACGGCAGCGGTGTTTCGTGCTCTCGGGCTGAAAGAGGTTTATCTTTTCGGTGCCTCACAGGGCGGTATGATAGCGATGACGATGGCGATTAAGCACCCGGAGCTCGTCCAAAAGCTGATGCTCGGTTCCTCCTCGGCGCGCATAACAGATGAACAGTTTAACGCCCTTTCGGAATGGATTGACCTTGCGAAAAAGAAAGACAGGGTACAGCTGAATCTTGCTATGGGGCGGGTGCTCTATCCTGAGGCGCTGTTTGAACAGTACAGGGAGCTGCTGAAAAAGACAGCCGAAAGGATTACGGACGAAGAGCTGGCGCGGTTTATTTGCTTTGCCGAAGGAACGAAAGGCTTTGATGTTGCCGAAATGCTCCACACAATAGCGTGCCCGATTTTATCGCTCGGCGCAGCGGATGATAAGGTGCTGCCCGATAGCGCGCAGGAGCTGGAGCGCTTGCTGGCAGGCAAGCAGGGCTTTGAAAGCTATTTGTATCATGGCTACGGTCACGCCGCCTTTGATACAGCGCCGGATTATAAAGAGCGGCTGCTGCGGTTTATGAAAAAATGATACCTCCCGCAACCGGTTTCGCTATGGGGAATATGGTTAATATCGAAATATATAGGTGATGCGATGAAAATGATGATTGTGGCGGATGTCCATCAGCGAACAAAAGTAAATTCCCTGCGGCGCAAACGCACGACGAAAGCGCTGAAAAAAGCCTTTTCCGCCGTTGACTGTGATATGGCGGTTCTCCTCGGTGACCTGATGCACGGACCGGATTACGGCGACGATAAAGAGCGCTACCTTCATGATTTAAGAGAAGTGCTGGACGCGACGGGCGATGTGCCGTTTGCTTTTGTTTTCGGCAATCACGATGATGAGTGCGCAATGACAAAGGGAGAAATTCTAAACGTGATGAGCGCATATAAAAACTCACTGACAGAGGGAGAAAACTATGTGCTGCACCGCGGCGGCGAAACGCTGCTGTTTATTGACAGCGGCGCGGAATATCACGGCGAGGAAAGCCATTACGATGTCGTGAAGCCGGAGGTGATTAGTTGGGCAAAGCAGGCAATTGAAGGGGAAAAAGCCATCCTGTTTCAGCATATCATCATTCCCGATATTATCGATGTGATAGAAAAAAGGGGACGTCAATACCGCTTCCGAGACGGCTTTGCCTACAGCGGCAAGCTCAAGGAACGCCCCTGTCCGCCCGATATTAACACGGGAGAATTAGAAATCCTTGCTCCGCACCTCAAAGCAATGGTCTTCGGCCACGACCATATCAACAGCTTTGCATGTACCCTAAACGGCGTTAAAATGATTCAGTGCCCTTCTGCCGGCGTCAACGGCTATGAATGGCCGCAGCGCCCTTGTGTGCGTCTGCTCGATACAGAAACGCTGACAACAGAAATCATACGCATATAAAGCTATTTAGTTTGCAAAAGATGAATGCGAAAAACCGCAGAACGAAAGCCGTTCTGCGGTTTTTTGGTATTTTCCCGGTAAAACAGTATGGGTGATGTCGGGCTCATCAGCGCGTCGGCGGCAATGGTCTGTTTGGCCTTTTCTCATGGAGGAAAAGCGTCCCGATAATAATGAATATGGGAAAAATGATTGCCGTCAGCAGACCGATTTTCAGATTATCGCCTGCGGCATCGGATACAAAGCCGACGAGCGTCGGTCCTGCCGAACAGCCGATATCGCCGGCGAGCGCCATAAAGGCGAACATCGCCGTTCCCGCGCCTTTCAGACTTGACGAAGCAAGGCTGAAGGTGCCGGGCCAGAAAATCCCTACCGAAAAGCCGCAGATGGCGCAGCCAGCCAAGCCGGCGATGGGGCTTTTGGTAAGCGCTGCTATCAAATAAGCTGTTACGCAGAGTAGAGCGCTTAAAAGCATCGTTTTTTTCAGCTTCATCTTTTCGCTGCATTTTCCGTAAAGCGCTCTTGACGTTCCCATCAGGATAGCGAAGGTGCAGGGACCTGCCAGATCGCCGACGGTTTTTGATACGCCGAGACCTGCCTCCGCAAAGGCGGACGCCCATTGGCTCATCGCCTGTTCGGAAGCGCCCGCGCAAATCATAAACACGATGAACAGCCAGAACAGTTTATTCTTAATGAGGCTTTTAATGGGCATAGGCGCTTCGTCCTGCGTGACGGAATAAATCGGAACCTGTGAAAAATAGAACGCGTTGACAATCGGAATGATTGCCCAGAGAACAGCCATAATGCGCCAATGCTCGATGCCGATAAATTTGAAAAACAGCGTTGAAATGATAACCACGCCAACGTGCCCCCAGCAGTAAAACGAATGAAGCAGGCTCATTGCCGCTTCCTTTCTCTGAGTCGGGCAGGCTTCTACAATGGGGCTTATCATCACCTCTATGATACCGCCGCCGATGGCATACAGCACGACGCAAAGAAGAATGCCCGCATAGCTGTTACTCACCCAATCGGGAATAACCGCCAGTCCGCAAAGACCGAGCGCGGAAAAAATATGTGCAAGGATAACGGACGTTCGGTAGCCGATGCGGTCAATCGCCTTGGCAGAAAGAAAATCCACAATCAGCTGCACGCCGAAATTGACCGTCGTTATCAGCGCAATTTTATCCAGCGTCAAGCCGAACTGACGGGAGAACGTCAGAAACAGCAGCGGCGTAAAATTGTTGACGATTGCCTGCGTTATGTAGCCGATATAACTGGCATAAATGGTATGGTTGTAATTGCTTTTAATGTTCATATATCAATTTCTTAACGGTTTTGCTTCACAAGTCATAATTTGTCTGTTTCATTATACCATAATGTAAAACGAAAGGCAACGGATTGCTCCATCACCTTGTTTTATAAATCAAATATTAACAAATGCCGATACCATTACAATGATTATTACAGCAAGAACAATAAGGCGTGAAATGATGTACGGCACGATGACTTTCTTTGCGTCTAACCGCTTATATTTCGGCTTTGCAAAATATGCCATAACAAGATATCCAATAACGCCTACTGCACTAATGTAATTAAGATAAGGCAGCTTCATAAAATAGGCAATCAATGCCGATGCGGTAGCAATCCCTAAGAATACAATTGCACCAAAGTAAAACTTTCGGCTTTCTGCTTCATCCAGTAATCGTTTGCTCTGAACATCCTCATCGGATATCAGTTCATCAATGCTGATACCGAATAAATTTGATAATTCCTTTAAGCTGTCAATGCTTGGGTATCCCTTATTCGTTTCCCATTTAGAAACAGCCGTTCTTGTTACCATTATTTTTCCTGCCAGCTCTTCCTGAGTTAAATTGTTATCTGTGCGTAATTTTTTCAGTTTGTCGCCAAACATAGCGTCTGCACCTCCTTGCAATACCATGCTAACTTATTGTATCGCAAAAGTCACGACACTTTCACTCACATCGGCATATTGTTAGAAAACATCACTGACAAAATAGAAACTATTCTATTGACAAGCCCAAAGCATATGCCTCTTTTAACGCCTTGGTTTTCAAAATATCGCCTTTATCCTTGACTCCTCTTACAAGTACTGTTCCGGCATCTTCCAAATGAAAGAAATTAAGTATCAACTGATATTGCATTTTTATGGAATCAAACAGTTCAGGCAGTGTAGCTGCGCCTACCAACAGCAAAGCCAGCTTCTTAATTTGAAACTCATTTCTCATCGGTGTATGCAATCTGTCTATCATCGCTTTTAATTGTGCGCTGATGCCGTAAAAATATACAGGTGAGGCAATGACCACAATATCGGCGTCTCTTAATTTATCATAGATGACAGACATATCATCATTTTGGAAACACTCGTTTTTATCTCTGGCAAAACACGAATTACATCCGATGCAGGGATTTATTTTATAATCTGCTACTGATACTAATTCTACGCTATTGTTTTTACTTGCGCCCTCCGCAAAGGAACGTGCAAGTAAATCTGTATTGCCACCTTTTCTTGTGCTTCCTATTAAAACAACGATTCTGCTCATTTTTGTCTCCTGTTTCTACCAATACAAATTCAAGTTTGTCAAGTTCATTATAGCATGATAGTTAGCAATTCTCAACGCTGTACTTTAACACTTTTCAAAGAAGCAGAATAGTGATATAATAGCGAAAAGAGGTTATGGTTATGAAGAAACGAACGAAGATTTTTCTTGCAATTCTGGTTGTGATGTTAGTGGCTATCGGCGTTGCAACGGGTATTTATGCAAACGATTATTACCGTGCGGTCGGTGTGGATGAATACATAACAAGCAGCGACGGTGTAACCGTTTCGCCAATTGACGAGGGATATTTCTTTGACGGTCCGAGCGAGGACAGCGCGCTGATTTTCTATCCCGGCGCAAAGGTGGAGGAAACGGCATATGCGTCGATAATGAAATCACTTGCCGAGCAGGGTGTTGACTGCTTTTTGATAAAAATGCCGATGAAGCTCGCCTTTCTCGGAATGAATAAGGCGGATAATATTCGTGCGAAATACGATTACGATAATTACTATTTTGCAGGGCATTCCCTCGGCGGTGCGATGGCGGCGAACTATGCCGCGGCGCATCTGAACGATTATGCAGGTCTGTTTCTTCTCGCTGCGTATCCGACAAAGGATTTGACTGCCGCGCCGTTTCCCGTGGTATTTATCTATGGTGATAATGACAAAGTGCTGAACCGTGAGAAACTGAAAGAAGGATTTACGCTTGTTCCTGCTGATGACAAGAAGGTTGAAATCGCAGGCGGCAATCACGCGCAATTCGGCTCTTACGGCGCGCAAGAAGGCGACGGCGCCGCCGCCATAACGCCCGAAGAACAGTGGCAGATAACAATTGATACGATTCTTCAAGAAATCAAAAAGTAAATCAAAAAACTTCAGCGGACACCGGAATACCGGTGCCCGCTTTTTATGTAAACATTATTCCGTTTGTTTATGATAACAGATAACCGTCAATCTTGACGGGTATTTATTTTTGAAGTTGGCACAGCAGGCGATAGGACGGCTTTTCGTTGCCGTATAAATCCACCGAGCCGTGAACACGGCGGCTGTGCATTTATGCTTTGTTAAATTTATCCTTACCCTGTTTGCAGCGCGGGCATTTCCAGTCGTCGGGTAAATCCTCAAAGGCTACGCCGTCGTGCTCAGCGGGGTCGTAAACATAGCCGCAGATGGAGCAGACGTATTTGCCCGTTGCCTCCTGCTTGGAAAAGTCAACCTCTGCGAGCACTGTCGGTACGGGATTATCCAAATCCATCACGCGCTTTGCTTCCAGGTTTTCATAGCCCTGCGGCGTGTGCGTGCCGCAGTATACCGTCGGGTGCTTGCGGACAAATTCACGCACACGGTCAAGCGTTTCACGCGCTGCTGTAAGATCGTCAAACACTACTGAAAGTTTGTTTTCGTAAAGCGCCTCGTCAACGTAGGTGATATCGCCGTGGAGCATATAGAACAGTCCGTCGTTTTCAACAACGACAATGCTGTTGCCGTTGGTATGACCCTTTGCCTTGATGAAATAAATGCCGTCGGCAATCTTCTGACTCTCGGGGAAATTGTAATAGGCGCCGTCGGTAAATTGAACGGGCACAATATTGTCAATGCCCTGTAATTCACCTGCCGAGGTTTCCTCTTCGTTAACATATATCTTTGCATGCGGGAAGGAACGCAGCTCGCCCGAATGGTCGCCGTGCTTATGCGTGAGAAGAATTTTCGTTACCTGCTCCGGCTTGTAACCGAGATTGGCGAGCGCTTCCATATAGCTTGAAATGTCTTTTCCCGTATAAAGAATACTGTTTTCATCAACAACCTCCTCCGGCGTTCCTGCGGGCAGGCCGGTATCCACAAGGATAACCTCGCTTCCCGTATCAATCAGATAATTCTGCAGGCTGCCGCGGTAGCGGATGTTTTTGTCAAACTTGTCGGCGCCTTCTTCTCCGCCGAAAACGAACGGCTGAGAATAGAATCCGTCTTTTCTGAATTTTACTGCTTTGATAATCATATTGTACCTCCTGATTTATTTGTGCTTTCGCATATATTCTATCGTTTTATGAAGCGTTGTTCCGTGATTAATCTGTTCCAGATGCCCTGCAAAATCAAGATGATATTTGCTTTGCAGATCGGCAAGACCCGCCTGCAGCAAATCATCGGCTTTCGTATTACCTTCATTCAGCATATCGTCAAAGGTCAGCTGCTTGCCTTCCTCGGCAGAAAGATTAAAAATGCTGACGCCGATTAACCTTATGGGGTTATGCTCCACCTGTTCAAGCATATTGACAGCATTCTGAAAAATATCAATTGCCGAATCGCAGGAGGACAGGCTGCGTGACCTTGTGATGTTTTTCATATCAGCATAGGTGATTTTCAGCGTAACGCCTTTGGCGTACAAGCCGATATGCTCGGCTCTTGTCTGCACATTCAGGGAAAGCAGAAACAGCGCGTCTTTCAGAAAATTGTAATCGTCAACGTCCTCCTGAAAGGTGATTTCTCTGCCGATGGATTTCGCGTCCTCCGGCTTATATTCAATTACCTTGCGGTCATCCTTGCCGAAAGCAAGCTGCGTGATCCAGTAGCCCTGTTTCCCTAAAAGGCGGATGACCTCCTCCTGCCGCTGCTGAATATCGCGCACGGTTTCTATGCCGATGTCCTTCAGCTTTTCGGCTGTTTTGGCGCCGACGGTATACAGCACGCGCACGTTGCGGTCAATAATCAAGTTGACAAAGGCTTCTGCGGTGGGTATCTCAAAATAGCCGTCCGGCTTTTTCTCCTCACTCGCGGTTTTGGCAGCCGTTTTGGAATACCCGACGCCGACGGAGCAGGTGAGCCCTACCTCCCGCAAGGTTCTTTCCTTAATCTCCTTGGCAATTTGGCAGGCGCCGTTCCAGTCGCCTGCTTTTTCGGTAACGTCCAGATAGGCTTCATCAAGCGCAATCGTTTCGGAAGCGGAGGCGTATGCGTTCCATATCTGATGAAGCCTGTCCGACACCGCCCTGTACTTATCAAAGTTCGGGTGCATATACACGCCGTTCGGGCAAAGCCGGTATGCTTCTTTGATATTCATAGCAGAATGAACGCCGTATTTCCTTGCCTCATAACTGCAGGTGGCAACCACGCCGCGTTCACTCGGCAGAGAGCCGATAATCAGCGGTTTGCCCCGTAAAGCAGGGTTATCCCGCACTTCCACAGAGGCATAGAAGGCGTCCATATCCACATGAACTATCATCCGGCTCATTCTTCCGTCCTCCGTCGTTTTTGAAAATAGCTCTTTTCAATATCTTAACAATATTATACTGTTTAGTCAATTGTTTCTTCTTAAAATCCCCCGCAACAGAGGTTACGGGGGGGACGGCTGAATGTAGCTGATTTATTTCGTTTCCATACCGGCAAGGGCTCGGTTAAGCAAATCCCTTAACAAATATAATTCCTCTTCGGAAAGGGGAATGCAGCCCTGCATCGCGGGCGGCACGTCAATGGCTTTTTCCTTTAACGCCTTGCCTTTTTCCGTCAGCGCCAGAAATAACTTGCGCTCGTTGTTTTCCGGTCTGATACGGTTAATCAGTCCCGCTTTATCAAGTCTTTTGAGAAGCGGCGCAAGTGTTCCCGAATCAAGATGCACGATTTTGCCGAGCTCGCCTTCCGTCATCGTGCCGTGCTCCCACAGCACCATCATAACAATATACTGCGTATAAGTTAAATGAAGCGCCTCAAGAGGCTTGCGGTATTGGCGCACAACCTCCTTGGCGCATGCATAAAGGGGAAAACAAAGCTGATTATCAAGCCGAATACACTCGTTTTTCTTATCAGCCAGTGTTGACATCAGTCTCTCCTTTTATCCTTCGGAACCCAACAGTGCCACTTGGGCGCTTTCGGCATTTCTTCGTGCTTAATCAGGGCTTTTATCACTCTTCTGTGCGTAAAGCAGCAGCAGGCGATAAGAAGTAGCGCTACCACGCCGATAATTGCTTTTGCGTTCATAATATTCAGTCCCTTCGTTAGTTATCTCCGAGCATTTCAATCATATAGTTTTCGATACCGATTTGCTCAATAAGGCAAAGATGACCTTTTACCCAGTTGTAATGCTCCTGCTCGTCAAGGATAAACTTTTCAATCATTGCCTTGGTTACATAGTCGTCGTCAAACATGGAAAGAGATTTGCTCATCATCGGAAGTGCTTCTGCTGCGTCCTTGCAGTCATATTCCAGCATTTCCTTAATATCGGTAATAACGGGATATGCCTCAATCTCAACAACTGGCGTTTCGCCGAGCTCAATCAGTCTTGCGTTAACCTGCTTAGCTTCCTCCCACTCTTCGTCGGACTCCGCCATAATCTTATCGCCTAATTTGTTCAGTCCTCTTGCCTTGAGAAGTTGTGCATGGATGGAATGCTGCTGTGAATTACCGAACCAGCCCTTTGCAAACGCCTTTAATAATTCAATCTTTGTCATAATATATACCTCCAAATATAATTGTCGTGCGCTGTTTAATTGTGCACAACCTTTAATTACATCATAAGTCATTTTCAGAATTTTACAATTATCAAAAACAGCCAAACCTCTCATTATGAGAAATTTGGCTGTAATTGTTTCATTTTTAATAGAGATATTGTTTTAAGGGCAGCGGCAAAGCGTTTTCATAGATTTCCGCCATCTCCTCGGGCGTTGCCTCAAATTGACCGAGTATCCACTCACAAGTAATGTTTACTGTGCCGAGGATATAAATACGAATATAGATTTTCGTGCTTTCGTCAAGCTCTTTCAGAGCCGAAGCGTTCAGTACCGTTTCTCTGAATATATTATTATCAATTTCCGTCATGTAGCGCACAAAAGAATCATACCCGCTTGTGTGCTTTAACAGGTTAGCGAGATATTCTCTGTTTTTGATATAGTATTCGGATGCCGTAAGCAAAGCCTGCTGCCACGAGGGATAATTACCGTCAATACCTTTCAGTATATCATCAATATCACGCGCATAGTCCCATGCCACCAAATCATATTTATCATTAAACTGGCGGTAAAAGGTGGCGACGGAATAACCGCAGTTATCCGCAATTTCCTTCACTGTTATTTTATCCGCTGCCTTTTTCTGAGCCAGCTCGCGGAAGGATTCGGCGAGTATTTCTTTAGCCGTTTTTCTTTTCATATCTTTAACCTTTTATGAATCGTTTTCTGTATTATATCACACTGAAAACAAAAAGTACAGCCGCCTGTCTTCCGGATATTACGTTTTACGCATTCATTTTTATCATCTGTTGTTATGTTAGAGGTTTTTAGAAGGATTAAGGGGATAAACTTGACATCGTATGATGAGAGAAATATAATATTCAAAAAATATTGGAAGTAACATCATGACGAAATCAAAGATTATTATAGGCTGGGTGAGAATCGTTTTTGGGCTGCTGATATTCGCTCTCGGCGTGCATTTAACCATCCGTGCCGATTTAGGTCTTGCACCCTGGGATTGTCTCGGCATGGGAATATCTTATCACACACCGCTGAACTACGGACTGTCAATGACAGTCATTGCAGTTTTGGTTCTCATTATTGATGTTCTGCTGAAAGAAAAAATCGGGTACGGCACGGTGATTGACGCACTGCTGACTGGCAATTTTGTGCAGCTTTTCAATTATCTTGATCACTTCCCGAAAACGAAAGGCATAGCAGCAGGCATCATGATTATTATCGCAGGACTTGCCCTTATGGCAATCGGCATGTATTTTTATATGAAATCCGAACAGTGCTGCGGTCCCAGGGACGCGCTGTTAGTGGGTTTGGGCAAACGTCTTAACAAGTTACCCATAGGCGCAGTACAGATATTGCTGTGGGCGGTTGTTCTGCTGGCAGGGTGGCTGCTCGGCGGACCCGTCGGCATCGGAACCATCATCACTACCTTCGGCGCAGGAATCGTGATGCAGATTGTTTATTCCATCATCCGATTTGAGCCTCGCGCACTTGAACATAAGAGTATCATTGAAACGACAAAAATACTGATAAGTAAAACCGGCAGGGAATGATTTTTCACTCCCTGCCTTGTTTTGTGCTTCTTCAAGTTGCGATTTGTCAGTCAACGATGTATTTTTCGGTAAACGCCGCATATTGCTCCAGTAAAAATCTGTTGGCGTCTTTGCTGATTGTTGCATAGGGTGCCATCATATCAAAGGCGTGGTAAGCGCCGGCATATTCTTTTAACACGGCTTCTATCCCGGCGTTATGAAGCTGTTCAAAAAAGATAAGCGTTTCTTCATAAAACGGCTCTGCGGTTCCGACAAAGGAGATAGCCGGCGGCAGCCCGTGATAATCAGTCTCTCTTGCAGGAGCAGCGTAGGGTGAAACCCCGTTGTTCATCACGCTGTCGCCCAGGTAGATGCGCCAGGCGGTTTTGTTCGCTTTTGTATTCCAAACGGGAGCGTGGTTATTCTTTGAGGTTTCGGTGACTCTGTCGTCAAGCATGGGGTAAAGGGGCATTTGCAAGCCGATACACGTTTCGCCCTTGTCTCTTGCGTAAATACAAAGCGCAGCAGTCAGTCCGCCGCCCGCGCTTTCACCGCCGACGACAATTTTTTCGCATTCTATACCAAGCTCTTTGCTGTTCTTTTTCAGCCATTGAAGCGAGGTGTACGCGTCGTCCAAGGCGGCAGGATAGGGTTTCACTGTTGACAAGGTATAATCGGGTGCAACGATGACACAGTTGCCGTTATTTATCAAATGCCTCGGAAAGGACATAATTGCCATTTCGGGTGCGCCTAATGAATAACCGCCGCCGTGGAGCCACAGAATACCGACGGTTTTACCCGCTGTTTTCTTACCTCTCATTATGCAGATGCGCATCTTGCTCCCGTCAGCTCTTGTGATTGTTGTTTTCGTGCAATTAAGCGATTTCAGGGGTAATATGCTCATCGCTTTTGATGACATAGGTCCCATCAGCCGCTGCGCTCTTTCATACGGAAGGGGACTGATTGCTTTCAGAACAGCGCCCGCCAGCCAAATTTCTTGATTCATTTTCATCGTATCACCGAGCTTTTCAATCCGTTTTTGTAAGGTTATTATATCATATTGCAAAAACAAAGGCAACGGATTGATATGGGCACAAACCCTGCATTACTCGCTATCCCAATCATCGTCGTCAATGTCGATGACAGCGGCTTTAACAGCAGCATACTGACTGCCGTTTTCCATGATGCTGCGCAGGTAGGAGAGGTCCTTTTTTGCCTTTCGGATATCGTCCGCTACTGCTATTTCCAATTCGGTACCATCAGAATCATCAAGACTGAATTCCGAAATGTGATACACAAGAATACCTTTTTCAAGACAGGCGCTATCAAATGCCTGTATTTCTTTTATCTGCTCGTCAAAATGTTGCTCGAAGTCGATGGTATCCTCATCATAATAGAATAGCTCACCGTCGTACTTGATTGCAAAAAAGGAAATTGCCGTCTGCATACAGGCAATAGTCAAAGGGAATACCCGCTTTTGTTTCGTTTGTGGTGTAATCCAAATGGCTCTGTGAAAGTAGAATACGCTCGATTTTACGTTCATAATAACCGATGGGCATTGAGTCATAATCGCTGCGCTTGAAGGCTTTGAGGGTATCCTTAATGACGGATTTGTTCTCGAAAATGTGACGGTAAATCTCAATCAGAGAAGTGCCTTTTCTGATTTCTCTTTGTACTACTCTCGGCGTCAGAAGGGCGTCATTTGTTTTAATACGAATAATGTCAGCGGCAATATGATATAGTCCTTTGTAGACAAAACTGTTCTTCAAACCAAAGCATTTAACAAAATACGCAAAGTCATTCGGTGCATATTCCAGAATCAGAAAAATCAGTTCTTTCACAACGGCAAGTGCATTGTCAGGCTCCAGATAATAGAACATTCTGTCCTGTAGGTAATTATCTGCTTCCTCCTGTGAAATGCCGTATGGTGCACCATCACGGTAAAACTGTTCTATCGCCTTATCACGACTGTTCCATACCAAAAGATATTTCAGATAGTTATCCCTGAATTCCGGCAAACCTCGTTTCCAGTGGTTATGCGTTTTTTGATGAAATTCTTTGAGCAGGGCATAATTGAAATAATACGGCGCTTTTCGAATATCATCGGGGAAACCCAGCTCCGTCAGCGTGTGAGGCTCCGGACAACCTTTATGCCTGGGATTGTGGTAGGTTATCGGTGGCACATCGTAGTGCAGGCTGTCAATCTCAAAAGCCTTTGCATAGGCTTCAAACCAATCTTCCATAATTGATTCTCCGTAAAAGTTATACTGTTATTATATCACAAGCCGTGCTTTGTTTCTATGGTCAATATCATATTTGGTGGCATAGGTTCCGTACAGGCTCGGAATACGATGGAATATGTATTTGCCCGGATACATCTTTTTCAGCGATTCTTCCACGTACGACAGAAACGCAAGATGATACCGTCTGTCCTCATCGGAAACCAGATAGATTTTATAGTTGTTTTGATGGATTTGCTCTACACGCACCACGTGCATAAAGTAGGAATCCGTTTCGGCAAAAAGCTGCTCTGTCATCAGCTTGATATTGTTTATCCTGCTTTCCTGTTTGGCAGCCTTTTGCTTTTTCCTGTCCTGCATATGAGCGATATTCTGTTTGCGCCTGATGGCTGCTTCATTTTGCTTTTTGACTTTTTCCTGAATATTCTCATCGTTTGGCATGATTTGTGCAAGCAGCTCCGGATGGCTTTTCAGATACGGATATGCGGTAAACGGCTGAAAGTAACGGCAATGCTTCTGCAGGCAACGGTGTTCCGTAAAATCATTTACCTCCAGCAGACCTTCGTGTTCGGCGTAGTGGCAGTAACCGACAACCCGATTGGCGTCAATCAGCACCTGATGATTGTACTGATTGGTACCTGCAAAGTACCTGCCGTCAACCAGTTTGCGCTTGATGCCGCCTAACTTCTTGTGTTCAATTAACGGTTTGTGATAATCAATCAGTTCAACAATCATCCTTCCGCCCCCTTTTGCATTTGTCAATAATGTATCATGAAATAAAACGCCTGTATATAGAACAGGCGTTTTATGTCCAAAAGTTTGGACTTGTTTTGCAAAAGATAGCACGTTAATTGTAAAAGTAAATGCAACTTTAAGGGGTAAGATTAAGAGAAAAAGTTG
>CALGGQ010000073.1 GCA_937915775.1 uncultured Clostridia bacterium
GTTCAGACGTGTGCTCTTCCGATCTGCCGAGCGTTTTCATCAGCTCATCCACGTCCAGCGTTTCGGTTCCGAGATATTTGCCGACCTCGATATTTTCACGCACGGTTAAATTCGGAATGAGGTTATAGGACTGGAAGACGTAGCCGAGATGCTTTCTTCTGTACTGCGTCAAGCGCTTTTCGCTCATAAACTTGATTTTTTCGCCGTTTACGGTAATATCGCCGCTGTCCGCCGTTTCAATACCGCCGATGATGTTCAGCAGCGTTGATTTACCCGAGCCTGACGGACCGAGTAAAACGCAGACCTCGCCCTTGTCTATTTCCATATCAATTCCGCCGAGTGCCTGCACGAAGCTGTCTCCCTCGCCGTAATGCTTTTTCAGTTCCTTGATTTCAACAAAGCTCATTTTTATGTACCTCTGCTATGATTAATAAAATGGCGCAAGCGCCCTGTTACAGGCGCTACGCTTTGACGGTCAGTTGTAAGATGTCTCTTGAACCGTTGGTATAAAGCCGTGAGTAAACCTCGCGGCATTTTTTAAATTTGTTAAAGGTTTTGATGGCTTCACACTTGTTGCAGTACACCTTCCAGCAGCCCGTGCAAAGGCAGTTTTCGCTGCCCTGCTCAATAAAGCCCTTCACGTCGCCGAGCGGATAGCTCAAAAAGATACCGATTTCGTGAGGGAAATCCCGCTGCGCTTTTAAGCGGCTTTTCAGCTTCTGAATAGCGTAGTCGGTGTCTGTTGAACGATAGCCGTATCCGTTCAGGAATTCCTTTACGCCGTCCTTTTTTAAGTCTGCAGCGAGCATTTCTCTTCTGCAAACATAAATCAGCGCAAAGCCGTTTCCCTTTTTCAAAACGATAAGCTCAACGCCCTTATTTCTGAACAGCTCGTTCCAAGTTTTAATCGCATTTTCAAGGGCGCGTTCATTTTCATATTGACACGAAAACATATTCGCCGTTTTCAGGGATGCCAGAGTAGGGGAGCAATGCTCCACCAGATATTTATCAAGAGACATATCTTAACCTCGATTATGCTAATAATTTGCCAAGGGCAATACAGTTCTGTGTCGCCTCGTCGTCGGGTGCTTCGTTGGCAATCACGCCGTCAGCCACGAGCGTAATACCAAGCCCCTCACATTCTTCTTGCCAGTTGCGCATCCATTCGCCGTCGCCCCAGCCGTAGGAGCCGAAAAGCGCCACCTTTTTGCCCGCAAGAGAGTTTTTAATATCGTCAAACATCGGTCTGAATTCGCTGTCCTCAAGCTCCTCAACACCCATCGAAGGGCAGCCGAGCGCAATGCTGTCATAATCACCGAGCATACCGCTGCCGAACTCCGAAGCCGTGAAGAGGAAAACCTCCGCGCCCGCCTCAGCTGCCCCTGCTGCAACGGCGTTTGCCATTGCCTCAGTATTACCTGTTGAACTCCAATAAATAACTGCTGTTTTCATATAAATCACCATCGGTTAGCAGCCGCTAACCGCCTTTCTGAAAAATATAGTTAGCCTTTGCTAACTCACTTATATTATACATCATATCCTAAAAAAGTCAACACTATTTATTGACAAGTTAGCAATGCCTAACTATAATAATTTTAGTGATTTTTTACAAATGAAAAGTGAATGCTAACCGGAAAGAAGCAAGGAAATGACGCTATGAAATTCTATGAATACGGAAATAAAAACAACCCTGCCGTCCTTTATATTCACGGCATGGGCTGCGACGTACTGAAATCCTTTCAGGTGCCGACGGAGGTGCTGCAAAAGGATTATCGGATAATCGCCGCCGCGCTTGACGGCTACGACGGTGAGGCTTCCGCTTTCAGCAGTATTCATGAACAGGCTGAAAAGATAGCGACGTTTCTGAATAAAAACTATCATGGCAGCGTGTATGCCGTCATCGGTATGTCAATGGGTGGTTTTATTGCGCTTGATTTGTTGTGCCGGTATGGCATTACTGCCGAAAAGCTCCTTCTTGACAGCGGTTATACGGATAACCTGCCGTTTGCCAAACTCATTGCATCGGCTGTTTCGTGGGGCTTTGACTGTCTGCTGCACGATAAGCATCGCAGGCTTGTGAAAAGCGGTATGAAAATGATGATGGGCTACTGCTTTGATAAAAAGGACCTGCACGACAATCCAAGCAGGCAGACGATATATAACAGCGAATACGCCTGTATGACCTACACGCTCCCCGATAACCTTGGAGCTTTACAGAATTGCCGGGTCACCTACCTTTACGGCGAAAAGGAAAAGCAGATGATAAAGGGCATGCATACTTTGAAAGCATATCTGCCCGACCTTGAAGAAATTTCTTGGGGTAACGTCGGTCACGGCGAGATAATGGCTGAAAAGCCAAAACTTTATGCCGAAATGCTAAAGAAGCTCTTAATCAATTAATCTACGGAGGATGAGATTATGGATGAAAAAGAAATAATAAAAGAAGTCAAATCATTATCACGCATAAAAGAGCTGCTGGCAGAAAAGAGAGGAGAGCGGGAAGCGGAGGCAATCATCCTTGACAGCGAACGAAGAATTCGTAACGCATGGAAGAATTATGAAGGCGTTACCAAAGAGGAAGCGTATCACTTAAAGAAGATAATTCCTATCGCCTCTGCTTACCTTTCCATCAAAGAAACGCACCCTGATATGGCGCTTGCTATTGTTCTTCAGAGCCACAGGGAAAGAGCTAATGTAGCCGCGGTATATTTACAAAAAGCAGTGAAGCTGCCCGGCATGAAGGGGCTTTTTATGAAAATGTGGAAGCCCCTTACCGTCAAGATGTTCGGTGAGAAAGCGGGCTTCAAAAATGTCTTTTATGAAACCGATAAAAACGAGTTCAGAATGGATATTATTCAGTGTCCGTACTGTAAAGCCTTTGCCGAACTCGGCGCTCCCGAATTGGCGAAGTATTCCTGTGAAAGCGACGACATCGTTTACGGAAATCTTGAGGGCATTGATTTTATCAGAACGCAAACTCTCGCAACAGGCGGCAGTAAATGCGATTTTTACCTAAAACTTGCTGACAAATAGAAGGGGAGGCAATGTAAAGAATTGAACCACGCGGTTATCGCGTGGTTTTGTTATGAAATTTTTTATAAGGTGAACGGTATCGGCAAAGAACATAGTTTTCGTTAATATCAGCGCTGTAAGATCTTCCTGTGATTTTTGCATATTGATTTTGAAAGTGAAATTCAAAGTGACAAAAAAGATTCACCAAAGTGCCAAAATGTCACTTTGGAAGAATTAGCAATACTTAACGCCATAAAGACTAATCCCAAAATCACGCAAAAAGAGCTTGCAGTAATCATTAGCAAATCAGACCGAACCGTAAAAAGATATATGGATACTATGCAGGAAAAAGGCCTTATCAGAAGGAAGAACGGCAAGCGCAACGGCGAGTGGGAAATCTTAATTAAAACAGAATAGACAGAGAAAAACCGAACTCAAAAAAGAGTTCGGTTTTTTCTTTCAATATTCTTTTCGGCATTTTCAATGCTTTCTTCTTGACGCTTTATTGAAATAAAGGCAGGGATATGGTATGATATGGACATATTTTGACAGGATTCGTCCATAGTCAGTATGGATAAATTTGCCATTGCAATAATAGAAAAAAGAGAGATTTAGTTTATGATGTTGATAGCGTTTTTAGACCTGATTGATTCCGAGGAGGACAAGGAAAAATTCATCCGGCTGTACAATAAATATGTGCGGCTGGTGTACTGGATTGCGAAGAACCGCGTGCATAACCACGAGGTTGCGGAGGAGTGCGTGCAGGAAACCTTTTTGAGCCTTG
>CALGGQ010000074.1 GCA_937915775.1 uncultured Clostridia bacterium
TACAGCGTCACCTGAAAGCGCGTGGCTTCCGGATGCTCTGCTTTGAAGATATGTGCGGCGCGCTCCGGCCCCATCGTATGCGAGCTGGAGGGACCTTTGCCGATTTTATAAATATCTCTGATTGATTTCATCCTACTGCTCCGTTTTCATTTCCGTATTCTGCGGAATACGCTCGGTGGTAAAGCCCCTGCCGCGCACCTCTTTAATCTTTGTAATCGTCATAAAAGCGTTCTCATCAATCGACTGCACGAGCGCCGTCAGGTCATACAGCTTACGCGGGTGAATGACGCACATTACCGCCATCTGACGGGTGCCTGTAAAGCCGGTTTCAATCACGCTCATCGTGGCACCGATGTTGAGCTCCTTGAGCACTGCCTCACGGATGACGTTAAACTTTTCGGAAATAACGAATACCTCAATCTGCGCCTTGCCGAGAATCATCACCTTATCGAGCACCAAGCCCTCCAGCACAATCGTGACGATACCGAGCAGCAGCTGCTCCGGCTTGGAGAAGATAGCCTGTCCGCCGATGATGACCGCATCTAAGAGGTAGACGAGCGCTGCAATCGGAATATGCGTGAACTTGTTAATCATCAGATTGATGATATCCGTGCCGCCGCTGGAGGAGCCGACGCGCATCAGCATACCGATGGCGACACCGAGCAGCGAGCCGGCAAACAGCGCCGCTAACAGCTCGTTATCCGTCAGCCTATCAATCCCGGGAATCCGCTGCAGCAGCGAAAGAATGACCGGGTACAGAATCGAGCTGGCAATCGTGGAATAAAAGAATTTTTTACCCAGCACAAAACGTCCGATTATCATCAGCACGACGTTGACGATTAAAATCAGCAGCGCTGTATCAAAGCCAAACGTTTTATGAATCATAATGCCGATGCCGGTGATACCGCCCATCAGAATATCGTGCGGCATGATAAACGCGGCGACGGCAAGTGCAAACAGCGTATTGCCCAGCACTACGAACACCGCGGTTTTCAGCAAATCCAAAGCACTCTTTCAGAATATCTTTAGCCAGGGCCTCCTTGAAGCCTTCTGTCACCTTATATTCGATCTTGGCATCTTCATTCCAATATTCAAAGAAGAAACTGATATAATAAACATAGATCATCTTCGTCAATGAAAGAAGATAAGAAAGACATTCATCACGCTCTGCTTCCGAATCGTAGGGACGGAAAGTCGCAGAGCAAAGCTGAGAGATGAAATTCGCGATGATAAAGCCAAGATCATAGGAGAAAGGAGCACCAAAGGT
>CALGGQ010000075.1 GCA_937915775.1 uncultured Clostridia bacterium
TCACAGAGGCACGGCGCTCGGCTTCGTTTCCGCCATGCGCGGGGCGGGAATTCTGGTTCATTCCCGCGGGCTGATGACGTTTCTGTGCGTGTTCGGCAGCCTGCTCGGCTTTGCGGCGGTGGCGCTGCTCTCCGTGATGGAGGCGTATACCCAGCTCGGTGCCGTCGGCATGATTTTGTTCCAGCTCATCTGGACGGGCTTTATGACGCTGGTGATTAAACTCCGCGGGTTAGGATTATAATATTATTCTCAAAACCAAAAACGACAAACCAGAAAAGGCAGACCTTCCGGTCTGCCTTCCCTTTTTGAGGAGAGTATATGAATATCAGAACGGGCGATGCCCGTTGTGATTTAGTTAATAGCGGTGCCGTTTACATACAGCGTGTAGCCGTTGAAATCGATGTTGGCATAGGTGCTGTCTGCATCCTCAAGCGCTGTCACGTAAGAGTCGCCCGTGAGCTTGACGGTGGAATTTGCGTCCAGCGTCAGGGTGACCTCCTTTGCGCTGTTGTCCGCATTTATCGTGCCCTCATAAGAGGAGGCGGTCAGGTTCAGTGCGACGGTGGAAATGCTGTCCGCTTCGATGTTGCCGGTCAGCGTCTGGCTGTTGGCGTTCAGCGTGACGTTGCCGCCGTTGCTGCCCTCCTTGCCCCATTCGCTCGTGCCCTTGGCGCTGAGCAGAATGCCGCTGCCGAACTCGAGTTTCGTGTTCGTCAGGTTAATTATCGCGTCCGTGTTGGTGATAAAGAACATCGGCGCCGTTGTGTAGTAAGCGGAATCGCTCTGAATGGCAAGGGTGGAATTCTCCGCCGTCAGCGTGCCGGTGCCTTCACCTGCGTCGCCGCTCATCGACTGGTAAATCATCACGCCGCAGTTATCTACATCATTGCGGTTGCCCTTGCCGCTTGCGGTCAGGGTGGAATTGGTGACGGTGGCGGAGTTCTTGCCCTCAATGACAATGTTCTGCGCGCCGTTTGCCGTGCCCGTGGTGCTGTCAATGCTGATGTCGCCGGTGGAATAGATAACCGGTGAGCCGGCACCGTTGGTTTCCAGCGTGGAGTTGTTCGCTGTCACCGTGCCCTCGCCGCGGTCGGTCGCCAGGGTTGCGCAGGAGCCGCCCTGCGTGGTAATCGTCACATTGTCGGCTTCAATCGTGCCGCCGTAGGTGGCGTCCAGTCCTCTGGAGGACGAGGAGCCGGTGGTGGTAATCGTGGAATCCTTAATGGTAATTTTGGCGTTTTCGCCGGTGGCAAAGACGGCGTTCGCGCCTTTCGCGTCTGTCGTAATCGTTGCGCCCGTAATCGTTGCCGAGGAGTTTTCCTGCACGAGAATCCCTGCGTTTACGCCGTAGAATTCGGAATTTTCGGTGTTCGTGCTGTCGCCGCTCTTGCTCACGGTGGCGCCGTCAATCGTCGCGCTGCCGCCGCCCGTCACCAGAATGGCGCTTTCGTCGCTCTCCGTCGCAGTGTAGCTGCTGCTCAGGGTTTCTTCACTGCCGTCAACGGAGGTGGCGCCGCTGGCGTCAGCCGAGGTGTTGGTATTGCTGCCGAAGCCGCTGTTGCCGCTTTGCTCGCCCTGTCCTCCCGGCATCATCTGCTGCGATGAAGTGCTGCCGGTATCGGCGAAAAATCTTGCCGAAGCTTCTCCTGCGCCGCAGGTCAGTGCAGACGCAACCACCAGGACAACTAAGGTATAGATCAGAATATTTTTAACGCTGTTAAAAGTCTGATAAAAATCCTTTTTGTTAAAGCCCGACATAATTAAGTAGGCAAGAAGCGCTGTCAGCAGCAGCATCTCAACGCCGAGCAAAACATAGAAGAAGGTGTCAATGCGCTGCGTTTCCTCTGTACTGTCCGCTGTTCCCGTCTGATCGGGAGCGGCGGGCATTTCGTTATTGGTGAAGGTGGAAACGTCGCTACTGTCCGTCGTGCCCTCTTCGCCCGACGGCTGCTCGCCGCCGGTAAAGTTATCCTGCGGGGCGTCGCTGTTTTCCGTGTCGCCGAAGTTATTCTGCGGCGCTTCGCCGTCCGGCATCTGCGGCGGCTCATTGCCGCTCTGATTGTCGCCCTCGGGCATCGACGGCGGCTGGTTGCTGTTTGCATTGTTGTCGTCCGAACTGCTGCTGTCAGAGCTGCCGGAGCGCTTGCTGTGCTTGCCGGAGGAGCTGCTGTTTGAAGAATTGCTGTCCGCGCTGTTGCCGCCGGACTGATTTTCTCCCGGCATCGACGGCATCTCGCCCATCTCCGGCATACCCATGCCGCCGAAGCCGCCCATCTCACCTCTCATATGGGTGGAGGTTGTATTTTCCAGTTGCGCTCCGGCGTAATCCATCGTAAAGTACGCGCCGGCGCCGAGTGCGATAATCATCACAATCATAACAATGTTTTTGACCGTTCGTTTCATAAAATTGACTCCTTTCGTGATTCGTGTTTGCCATAGGGCTGTTTCCCTTTGCTGATGCCACTGTAGCGGGTCAAGGTTAAACGAAGATTAAACCGCAAAACTTTTTTGAAAAATTTTTTGCCGTCCGCTATTCCAACATATTTTGCGCCGTTTGCTTCCTATAATCAAAAACAGACACCAAAAAAAGAGGACAAGCGTTATGACAATTACGGAAAAAGCGAAACGAAGCGGGGAAAAGCTGCGGCAGAAAAAGCCGCGGCGCATCATAAAATGTATTGCCTGTCTGCTGCTCGGCTTTGTGCTCGGCACGGGCAGCGTGCTGGAGGGCTTGCGCCCGTTCGGCGTGGCGGCGGTTGCCGTGTCTAAAAAGCGGTACTTTCTGTTCACCGCGCTCGGCGCCGCTGCCGGCGCCTTACTATACGGTTTAAACGGTATGACCGCGCGGTATCTCTGCGCCGTTGTGCTGGCGGCGCTCGGCGCGCTGGTTGCCGCCGCTTTTGAGGTGAGCGTCAAGCCGGCGTTCTCCGTTTCGGTCTCCTTTTTTGCCGTGCTGTTGACCGGATTGGTGCTGGATGTGCGCACGGATGCCGCCGCGACGCAGTATATCCTGACGCTCGGCGAAGCGATATTAGCGGGCGGCGCTGCGTTTTTCTTTCACCGTTCGCTCAGCGCGAATGTGCACCGCCTACGCTGGACGGCGCTGCCGCTGCAGGACGTTATCTGCCTCACGGTTTCGGCGTCCGTCGTTCTGATGAATTTATCGGCGCTGAAAATCGGCGTCGTCTGTCCGGCGCGGATTGCGGCGGTGCTGCTGGTGCTGTGCGCCACGCGCTTTTTCGGTGCGCAAAAGGGCGTTGTGCTGGCGCTTGCCTTCGGGTTTGCGCTGTCGCTGGCGGATGTGCAGGCGCTCTTTACCGTCGGTGCGCTTGCCTTTTCCGTGACGGTCGGCGCGCTGTTTTTGCCGCTGTCCGCCTTTGCCGTCGGGGCAGGCTTTCTCGTCTCGCTCGCGTTCTTTTGCATCGCGGCAGGGGAGAGCGCGCTGCCGCTTTTCATCGACGGCGCCGTCGGCACGCTTGCGTTTGTGCTGCTGCCGATGCGCCTGCAGGACAGGCTGGAGGAACTTGCCGACCGCCAGCGCGACGAGCCGTCCGACGGTTCTCTGCGCCAGAGCTTAGTGCTGAAGCTGCGCGTTGCCTCCTCGGCGATGGCTGCCGTCAGCGAGAGCGTAGAACAGGTGAGAGAGAAAATCAACGAGTTAACCCGGAGGGATCATGAGGCGCTGCGCGACACTGTCAGCGAGGAGGAATATCTGCGGCGCGAGCTTGTGTGGGAGCGCACCAACCGCATCCGCATGGTCGCCTCCGACCAGTTTTTTTCCATCGCCGATATGCTGGAGGATTTGGCGTTTGAATTTGACGAGGCGGAAATCTTCAACGCCTCCGCCTCCTCCCGTATCCGCGCGCTGCTGTCGGAATACGAAATCTATCCGCTGAACATTTCGGTCATTGAGGACCAATACAGCCGGATGCGCGTGGAAATTTTAGCAGACGGCGGCGCCGTCGGGCTTGACAATCCGCGCCTTTCGCAGGAAATCGGCAAAATCTGCGCCCGTTATTTTGAACGCGGCAGACTGACGTATTTTAAAAATGAAACGATGCTCTCCTTTACCGAGCGACCGGGGTACCGGCTCTCCGTCGGCTTTGCGCAGCACAGCGCCGAGGGGCACCTTTGCGGCGATACGGTCAAGGTGATGCAGGATGGCAGGGGACACAGCATTCTGATGATCAGCGACGGGATGGGCAAGGGCTCGCGCGCAGCGCTGGACGGCGCAATGGGCGCCGGGCTGCTGGCGAAGCTGATTCACGCCGGCTTCGGGTTTGACAGCGCGCTCAAGGTGGTCAACTGCGCGCTGCTCGTGAAAAGCAACGATGAAAGCCTTGCCACGCTGGATATTGCCAACGTGGATTTGTTCACGGGCAAATGCGAGCTCTTAAAGGCAGGCGCGCCCGCGGGCTACATACTGAAGGACGGCGCCGTGTCAAAATGCGAGCTGACCTCGATGCCGGCAGGCATTCTGCGCGGGATTGAATTTGCCCGCCGCACCGCCGTGCTGACGCCCGGTGCCAGCCTGGTGCTGATGAGCGACGGCGTGAGCGAAATCGGCGAAGAAGCGCTCTATGAGCAGTTCGGCGCGTTTGCCTTATACGAGCCGCAGGAATGCGCCGACCGCCTGATTGCGGCGGCAAAGGAGCGCTGCGACCCCGCGCATATGGATGATATGAGCGTAATTGTGGCAAGACTGGAAGAAAACGAAGGAAGGTAATACGATGTCAGGAATCTTTGCTTATGCAGGCAGCGAGCCGTGCCGTGAACGGCTGGCGGAGGGGCTGTGCCGCCTTGCGCACCGCGGTAGCGAGCTGTCGGGTATGGCGGTGCTCGGCGATGAGGGCATTGCCCTGCTGAAAATGAAGGGCTCGCCCTATGAACTGAAGGACAAACTGGCGGCGATGAAGGGCGAGGGCAGCGTCGGGCTTGCCGCGTGTACCGACGCGGTGCGCTGCCGTGCGGCGAATATCACCGCCGTGCCGGCTGCCAATAATTTTTACTGTGCTGCGCTGGACGGCACGATTGAGAATTTTGACGAGCTCAAGCGCACGCTCTCCACGCCGTTTCCGATTGCAACGGAGGAGGATTTGCTGGTGGCGCTGCTCTGCTCCTTTGCCGATGCGGAGCGGCCAAAAATGCTCTTTGAGCTGCGCCGGCGGCTGAAAGGCGCACCGAGCCTTGTTTTTATCCCGAACGACGAGGCGGCGCTCTATTGTCTGGCAGGGGAGAGGCGGCTTGCCGTCGGCATCGGAGAGGACGGCGTTGCCGTTGCGAGCGAGATGACTGCGCTGCCCGACGGAACAAAGCGCTGCTTCTGGCTGGAGGAGGGCGAAACGGCGCGCATCACCGCCCAGCGCTATACAGTTTATGACGGCAAGCAGCGGAAAAGCAAGAAGGCGCTGCAGCCGCAACCAAACGCCGACAGGGCGGAAAACGACTGCACGCCCGAGGAGGAAACCTATCTTCTGCCGCTGGCGGTGCGGGAAACCGTCGGGCATTTTATCACCGCGGACGCGAAGCTGAAAAAGGATTCCGTGCCGCTCGGCAGAAGAACGCTCGAAAAAACCGAGCGGGTTATTTTTATCGGCAGCGGGGCGGATTTTGATGTGGCGGCAATGGCGGCGCAGCGCTTTGAGCTGCTGTGCGATTTGCCGTGCACCGCGGTGCCGTCCGGTGAGCTGCGCTTTTCCAAAGCCTGTTTTAATAAGAATACACTGCTGCTCGCCGTGTCTCACCGCGGGGAGGATGCCGAAACGCTTTCGGCAGTGAAATACGCCCGCGGCTACGGCGTGCGGGTGGTTGCCGTAACGGCAAACCGCGCTTCTCAGCTGGCGGCGTTTGCCGATGAAACGGTGGATACCTGCTGCGAGCTGACAAACGCACAAACCTCGCTGCGCGCACTGTTTTCTTCCTATCTCGCGCTGACCTTTCTGGCGCTTTATTTCTCCTACCGGCGCGAAATTGCAGGCGAGCTCTACGTCAGCGTGTCGCTGAAAATGGCGGAAATGCTGACGGGCAAGGTGGCAGCCGCCCTGCGTCCGTCGCCGCCGCTGCACGCCCTCTCTCAGCGCATTATCAACGCGGAACGGCTTCTCGTCACGGGGCTCGGCGCCGATTATTTTGCCGCCTCTGCGGCAGCGGCACGGCTGCGCCGCATGGACGCGGTGCCCGCCTATGCAATGACCTGCGGCGCGCTGCTTCACGAAACGGCAGATAGCATTGCCGCGGCGGAAATCATCGCCTTTCTGACAGACGGCGACGCGCTGCACCGCACGCTCTTTTGCCTGCGCAGGCTGAAGGCGCAGGGCGCTTCGGTGACCGTGATTACCACCGACAGTTTAGAGGAATCCGTTACCGATTTCGAGCAGCTTGTTACCTTCCCGGACAGCATTCCGCTGCTGAACGCCATTCCGGCGCTCGCCTGTCTGGATAAAGCCGCCGTGCTGGCAAAGCAGCTGATGGACGAGGAATTGCAGAATCAGGCGGGTTAGGTCTTGCACAACGGACAAGAATCTGCTACAATGGTTTTGATTGAAAGCAATCCAATCTCTTTACATAAAGGAGTGAATGTGTATGAATTCAGAACTGAAAAAGGAGTTGCAGATTTACGCCACGCAAATCAGAATGGGCGTCATCGAGGGCACTTACCGTGCGCAGTCCGGCCATCCGGGCGGCTCGCTCTCGGCTGCCGATGTGTTTGCCTATCTCTACGGCAAGGAAATGCGTTATGACCCGAAGAATCCGAGATGGGAGGACAGAGACCGCTTCGTCCTTTCCAAGGGACACTGCGCGCCCGGTCTGTACAGCGCGCTGGCGTATAAGGGCTTCTTCCCCGTGGAGGATATCAAAACGCTGCGTAAGATTGATTCCTATCTCCAGGGCCACCCGAATATGAACACGGTGCCCGGTATTGATATGAGCACCGGCTCCCTCGGTCAGGGCGTCAGCGTTGCCGCCGGTATGGCGAAGGGCGCAAAGTATCTCGGCAAGGATATCAACGTTTACACGCTGCTCGGCGACGGCGAAAGCCAGGAGGGACAGGTTTGGGAGTCCTTTATGTACGCTGCGCACTATCAGCTCGACAATCTCTGTGTGATGATTGACGTGAACGGGCTGCAAATTGACGGCAGAACAAAGGACGTCATGAACCTGGAGCCGCTTGATGAGAAGCTCAAAGCGTTCGGCTTTGAGGTCGTTACCATTGACGGTAACGATATGGACGAGATTGACGCTGCGTTTGAAAAATTCCACGCCACAAAGGGCAAGCCGTTTGCTATCATTCTGAAAACCATTAAGGGCAAGGGTGTTTCCTTTATGGAGGACGTCTGCGGCTGGCACGGCAAAGCGCCGAGCGACGAAAACTATGAGCAGGCAATGGCGGAATTGAATGCAAAAATGAAGGAACTGGAGGCGTAAGAGATGGCAGAAGTAAAGAAAATTGCGACCCGTGACAGCTACGGCAACGCGCTCAAGGCGCTGGCAGACGAGGGAGCGGACAAGCTCGTTGTTGTAGATGCCGACCTTGCCTCAGCCACCAAAACCGGCATTTTTAAGGCGGCGTATCCGGACAGACACTTTAACTGCGGTATCGCAGAGGATAATTTAATCGGCACGGCGGCAGGCCTCTCTACGATGGGGCTGATTCCGTTTGCCTCCAGCTTTGCGATGTTCGCGGCAGGCAGAGCGTTTGAGCAGGTGAGAAACTCGATCGGTTATCCCCACCTCAATGTCAAAATCGGCGCAACGCACGCCGGCATTTCCGCCGGTGAGGACGGCGCGTCCCATCAGTGCTGCGAGGATTTCGCGCTGATGCGCTCCATTCCCGGCATGGTGGTTATCTGCCCGTCCGACGATGTGGAAGCAAAGGCGGTTGTGAAGGCGGCGTATGAATATGTAGGCCCCGTTTATATGCGCTTCGGCAGACCGGCTGTCGAGGTGTTCCATGAGGATGGCTATCAGTTTGAGATCGGTAAGGGCGAGGTGCTCAGAGAGGGTAAGGATATTACCATTATCGCCACCGGTCTGATGGTGCAGGAGGCGATCGAAGCCGGCAAGCAGCTGGAAGCCAAGGGCATTGACGCCGAAATCATCAATATGGCGACGATTAAGCCGCTCGATACCGAGCTGGTGCTCGCTTCCGCGAAAAAGACCGGCAAGGTCGTAACGGTCGAAGAGCATTCGGTCATCGGCGGTCTGGGCAGCGCGGTCTGCGACGCCCTGTCTGCGAAAAATCCGGTACCGGTCCTGAAGATCGGCGTTCAGGATGTATTCGGGGAATCCGGCCCGGCAGAAGAGATCCTGCATAAGTTCGGTCTCGATGCGGAGGGCATTACGGCATCGGTAAAGGCCTGGCTCTAAGCCGGCTGATACAATCGGAATACGGAGCTGCCGCATTGTTCAATGCGACAGCCCCTTTTTCTGTTATGATAGAATGATTACAGCGCCAAAAGTACCGAACCCACGCAAGCTTGCTTGCAGGTGGGTGAGAGTACTTGAGGCGCGCCCTGACATGAGGACGGAGTGGTGCCAAAGCACCATGAGAGTCCGAATGTCAGGAGCGTTGTGGGAGCACGAAGTGCGAAACAACGCGTAATCGACTTTTGGCGAGTTCATCATAGAATAGAAACAGGGAACAAAAACCATGTTCAGAGTGCTCTGTCTCGTGATCGGATATGCCTGCGGCATGCTGCTGGCCGCGCCTCTGATCGTAAAACGGAAGACAGGAAAAGACATTTTTTCGATCGGGAGCGGGAATCCCGGTATGGCCAATACCATGCGGGAATGCGACTTTGCAGCCGGCATACAGGTCCTGGTGATCGATCTGTTAAAGACCGGACTTCCCTGCCTGCTGGCCCGCTTTATCCTGTTTCCGGATTACGGTGCTGCGGCTGCCCTCTGGACAGGCCTGGGAGCAGTGCTGGGGCACAACTATCCCGCCTGGCACAGCTTTCACGGCGGAAAAGGCGTGGCGGCCACCTGCGCCATGCTTTTCTGCGCTCATCCGCTCATGGGGACCGGCGCCATGCTGGCGGGCATGGTCATTACGTTTCTGACAAAGTATCTGTCGGTCGGTGCGCTTTTCATTCCCGCGGCCTTTATTCCCGCGGCCTGGCACCTGGCGGGGCCGGAGGGAGCTGTTCTGACGGCCGTGCTGACAGCGGTCATGCTGCAGCGCCATCTTGAAGATCTGAAGCGGATCAGAAAAGGAACGGAAAAACAGGTCGATGTACAGGCTCTGCTCAGAAAAAAGCTGAAAAAGAAATGAGACCGACCCGGATGAAAGATCAGACAGGATCCTGGCAGGTTTTTTTAGGAGAAGACATATGCAAGTTGATAAAAACGAGAGCTTTATGGAGAAAGACCGGCTGGCTGCCTTCATGGACGCCGTGCTGGCCATTATCATGACGATCCTGGTACTGGAGCTTCCCAAACCGGCTGTG
>CALGGQ010000076.1 GCA_937915775.1 uncultured Clostridia bacterium
TCCCGACGGAGGACATTAAGGTTGAAACCCCCTGCGGTATTGCCGATTGCAAGCAGATTGCCGGCAGAAAGCTGGCGTTCGTGCCGATTTTGCGTGCCGGTCTCGGCATGGTGGACGGTTGCTTAAAGCTCGTTCCCGCTGCCCGTGTTGGTCATATCGGTCTTTACAGAAACGAGGAAACCCTCAAGCCCGTTGAATATTATTGCAAGCTCCCTAAGGATATTGAGGAGAGAGACGTATTTGTTGTTGACCCGATGCTCGCAACAGGCGGCTCCGCTATCGACGCTATCGGTCAGATTAAGCTGAGAAATCCGCGCAAGATTACCTTTATGTGTCTGATTGCCGCTCCGGAAGGACTGGCAGCGCTGCAGGAGGCGCATCCCGATGTGGATATCTACTGCGCAGGTCTTGACGACCATCTGAATGAAAACGGTTATATCGTACCCGGTCTCGGCGACGCCGGTGACAGAATTTTCGGTACTAAATAAATGAGAGAATAGAGAATGGGAAACACGCTTTCCCATTCTCCGTTCTCCGTTTTTTTGTAATAAAATATTTGAATTATTGGAGGAAACACAATGAAACTTGCTTACGACATCAAAGATAAGCCGAAGTTCGGTCAGTTAATTATCTTTGCATTCCAGCAGCTGCTTGCCATTCTGGCAGCCACCATCGCCGTTCCGGCTATCGTCGGCAACGGTATGTCCCAGTCCGCCGCACTCTTCGGTGCCGGTATCGGTACCATCGTTTACTTACTGTTCACGAAGTTCAGAAGCCCTGTATTCCTCGGCTCCTCCTTCGCATTTCTCGGCTCTATGTTTGCTGCTTTCGCAGGCGCTGTCTCCGTTGAGGCAGGCTATGCCGGCATCATCCTCGGCGCTATCTTCGCCGGCCTTGTCTACGTTGTTATCGCTATCATCGTTAAGGTAGCAGGCGTTAAGTGGATTGACAAGCTGATGCCCGCCGTTGTTATCGGCCCGACAGTTTCCATCATCGGTCTGTCCCTTGCCGGCAATGCAGTTGGCGATGCGCTTCATTTTGCAGAGAATGACGGCAGCGGCTTTGTGATGGGACTTCACGGCTGGCTCGGCTTCATCTGTGCGCTCGTAACCCTCTTTGTTGTCATGATTTGCTCCGTTTTCGGCAAGAAGATGGCAAAGCTTATCCCGTTCATCATCGGTATTCTTGCTGGCTATGCGGTTGCCGCTATCTTTACCGTAATCGGCACCAAGACCGGTAATGCGGAAATGATTATCATTGATTTCAGCGTGTTCAGCGAAATGAAAATTTTTGCGGTTCCCGATTTCACCTTCATCAACGCTGCCAAGGGCTTATCCGCCATCAACGGCAAGTACATTGCCACCATCGCTGTTGCTTATATTCCGGTTGCTTTCGTTGTATTTGCAGAGCATATTGCCGATCATAAGAACCTTTCCTCTGTTGTAAATAAGGAACTGCTTGAGGACCCGGGTCTCCACAGAACCCTTCTCGGCGACGGTGTCGGCTCCATGGCGGGTGCGCTGTTCGGCGGCTGCCCGAACACCACTTACGGCGAGTCCGTAGGCTGCGTTGCTATCACCGGTAACGCTTCCATCGTTACCATTCTCACCACGGCGATTATGGCGATTGTCATCTCCTTCTTCGGTCCGTTCGTTACCTTCCTTTCCACGATTCCCGCTTGTGTCATGGGCGGCGTATGCATCACCCTGTACGGTTTCATCGCTGTATCCGGTCTTAAGATGATTCAGAAGGTTGACCTTGACCAGAACAAGAACCTCTTTGTTGTAGCCGTTATCCTGATTTCCGGTATTGGCGGTATGACGCTCCACATCGGTGCCGTTACCCTGACCGAAATCGCTTGTGCGCTGATCCTCGGTATCATCACCAACATCGTTCTTTCCAGAAAAAAGGACGCTGTTGAGGAGAAGGCTGAATAATTAAAAGTATTCATCCGGAAGGGCTGCTTTGGCAGTCCTTCTTTGCTTTTTTAAAATAATGAAAAAAGTTATTGAAAAATATTTCATTTGTGCTATAATATAAATATTAATGTTAAGTATTATAGACACTTGCGAGGAACTGTATGAAATTTTCAGAAATGCCGTATGAGCGCCCCAATACCGAAGCCGCCAAGGCGTCGATAGCGGAGCTGACCGAAAAACTGAAAAGCGCCGGCAGTTATGCCGAGGCAAAGGAACTGTTCCTTGCATCTGACAAGCTGAACCGTCATCTGCAGACGCTGTCTACGTTGGCAAGCGTTCGCCATTCGATTGATACGCGCGATACGTTCTACGATGAGGAAGTCAATTTCTGGAATAATGCCGTGCCGGAGCTACAGGAATATCAGCAGCAGTGGACGGAAGTTCTGCTTGCCTCTCCTTACCGCAAGGAGCTGGAAGCGGAATACGGCAACGTCTATTTTATCAATGCGGAGCTGGATATCAAATCCTTCTCACCTGAGATTATTCCGCAGCTGCAAAAGGAAAACGAGCTGACGGTTGCGTATGAAAAGCTGCTCGCAAGCGCACAGATTCCGTTTGACGGCAAAACCTATACGCTTTCTCAGCTGTCACCGTTTAAGAATGATGCTGACGACGCTGTTCGTCTTGCAGCCTGGAAAGCAGAGGGCAAGTGGTATAAGGACAACCAGGAACGCCTTGACAGCATTTACGACGAGCTGGTGCATCTCCGTGATGAGATGGGCAGAAAGCTCGGCTTTGACGGTTATACCGAGCTCGGCTATTGCCGGATGAACCGGTATTGCTACACGAAGGAAGATGTTGAGGTATTCCGTGAAGCAGTCAGAAAATACCTTGTTCCCGTGGCGGACGGTATTTACCGCAAGCAGGCGGAGCGGCTCGGTAAGGAGTATCCCTTATCCTTTGCAGATGCAGCGCTGCTGTTCCGCAGCGGCAACGCGAAGCCGCAGGGAAGTGCCGACGATATTTTGGAAGCCGGCAGAAAATTCTATAACGAGCTTTCACCCGAAACGGGTGAATTCTTCAATATGATGCTGGATAACGAGCTGCTGGACGTTCTCTCTACTGAGGGCAAGCAGGCGGGCGGCTACTGCACCGGTCTGTTTGATTACGATGTGCCGTTTATCTTTGCCAACTTCAACGGTACGGCAGGCGATGTTGAGGTCGTCACGCACGAGGCAGGTCACGCCTTTGCCGATTGGTATAACAAGGACCGTGTGCCGGTGGAAACCATTTGGCCGAGCATGGAGGGCTGCGAGGTTCACTCCATGAGCAT
>CALGGQ010000077.1 GCA_937915775.1 uncultured Clostridia bacterium
GCCACGCGAAGGCCGCCTCGTTGATGGCCTGCGTTTCGGCAAAGCATTTCTGCTCATAATGCATAAAATCATCGTATGCTTCGCCTCTTGCACCGAGTGAATTCTTAAAATAATGGGTATCAGTTATCAGATAAAACTTCTTATCGCTCATATTACCACCTACGGTTGTTGACATCGGGACAATCTGATAGACGCAGCCGGCAGCGCACTTCAACATAACAGCCGCATTTCAGGCACATACCCGCTATCAGACAGTCACAATTTATACAATTAGTAATTCTTTCTTGATAAATATCATCGCTGACAAGGTCATCGGGAGAGAGTGTTTGCAGATACTGCATCAGCTCATCATATGTCACACGCTCTCCTGCTTCCAGCAGCAGACATTTTTTGCATTTATGCATCACAGGAAATGGTCAGCTTCAGAACAGAACAGGCAGGAACCGTAAAGGCAATACTATCGCCATCCACGGTCACACCGTCGAACGGTTGAATGGATACGGCTTCCGCCTTGTCAAACTCATTTTTATCGCGGCAGTCGCCCGTGATGATTTCCGCTTTTACAGAGGCAACCTTTCTGTCTGCAATCTGGCACTGAATCGGCGCTGCCTTATCAAGCGATGTATTGACAAGAGTAGCAACAATCACGCCGTCCTCATCAATAGAAGCAGATTCCAGAAGCTGCGGATATTCCCTGTGTCCGTCGTTGTCGGAAATAAGCGTATCCGTTGTCAGGAAGGAGCCAAGCAGCGTATTATTCTGATGCTCCTTAAACATTTTAAAGGCGTAATAGGTTGGCGTTTTAACCATTTTTTCGCCGTCGGTCAGGATGACGGACTGCAGCACATTCACCGTCTGCGCGATGTTTGCCATCATCAGCCGGTCGGCGTGCTTATTAAAAATATTCAGCGCGAGCGAGGCAACAATAGAGTCGCGCATCGTACTCTGCTGATAGAGGAAACCGGGGTTGGTGCCGGGCTCCACATCAAACCAGGTGCCCCATTCATCCACCACAAGCTGAACGCGCCTGGAAGGGTCAATACTGTCCATCGCTGCCAGATGGTTCATAATCAACTCCTCCATCATATATGCTTTGGCAACGGTGGTATTATACTCATTGTTATTAAATTCTGTTGCAGAGCCTTTATGCTCCCAGGTGCCCGTTACCGTATATTAGTGCAGC
>CALGGQ010000078.1 GCA_937915775.1 uncultured Clostridia bacterium
GAGTTGAACTGGTAGCTTAATTCTTTTTTGTGTCTACTAACTATTGACTAGGTCAGTTTAAAACAGCCTTTATTTTTATAACTCATTAATTTGTTTAACGATATCGTCAAGATTTTCTTCGAGCACCCTGGCAGCTTCTCTTCAAGCCTCTTCGGTCTCGGCAGGAGCCTCAACCTCGCCGTTCTTAGCAGCCTCACGCTTCGCAATCAGTGCAGCCAGCATATCCTTATGCTCGGCATCGGTCATGCCGTAGGAGCGCATCGGTAATGCGGAAAGGAGCATACCGAGGGCAACGGGGATAGAAATCAGGAAGAACATGGCAGCAGCATATTTACCGCCGTCCATCTCAAAGAAATGCTCACCCTGTGTTAAACGGTAGTTGATGTTATCAAGGTTGGCATCAGAGAATTTAACAACCGAATAAACAATACCCTGAATAACGGCTGCAATACCGCCGGAAAGCTTTGTCAGGAAGGACTGACCGGAGAAGAACACGCCGTCAGGACGATAGCCCTTATGGTATTCCTCATAGTCCACGCAGTCTGCAATCATAATAGATTGCATAACATTGATACCGCCCATAGAAGCGGATGCAAGACCGATGCAGACAGCTGTAATGACAACGGCTGCCCAGCCGAGAAGGTTGCCCTTGAACACCAGATAGGCAACGAAAATCAGCGCATAAGGTACAGCACCGACAACGGTGTAGAAATTATAGATTGCCTTATTTTCAAACTTCTTGACAAGTGCAGGCGTAATCGCCATAGCGGCAAACTGCGGAATGAACACTGCAAGACCGATAAGGGCAATCTTGATAATTCTCTGACCGCCATCAAGGTCACCGACATTCTCGAAAGCGTTATCGGTATAGTAATACAGCATCAGCGGCATAGCCAACAGCATCAGCAGCTGCAGGGGGCTTCTGAGCACGCCGGAGATAAGAATCTGACGGAACGGATGGCAGGCAAACATAATCTTGAAATTCTCAATAATGCCTCTCTTATCCTCCGCGTCGCCGGGAACACGTTCACGGGTAACAAGACCTGCTACTTCAAAGCAAATCGTTGCAATTACCGTAACACCCACAACGGTTGCAATCCAGGCAGCCTTCTTAGCATCGTTATTCGCCATCTGCTGCGTGTATTCGGTGCCCTTGACCACGGTACCGATCATCGCATTGTATTTGCCCTCAAACATACCGGTAAGGAAGCCGGGAACAAAGCTGATAACGGTACCGATACCGCCGACACCGGCAGCCATACGGGCAAGACCGATAATCTTCGCACGGTCATTTTCGTCCTCGGTCATCAGCGAGGTAATGCCCCACAGCGGAATATCGCAGACGGTAAACAGCATACCCCAGATAATGTAGGAAGCAGCCGCCCAGGCAATGATTAAGGCTTTGCTGGCGCCGGGGCTGGTGTAAATACCGTTCATGAAGCACAGAATCGTGAACGCGCCGATAATGGCAGGGAAGAAAATCAGATACGGTCTGCACTTACCCCATTTGGTGTGCGTTCTGTCAACAATCGTACCCATCATCGGGTCGTTGATAGCATCCCAGATTCTGGCAGCGAAAATAATCGCACTGACGACACCTGCAGGAATATAAAGGACGGTGCCCAGATAGACGCTGACAAGACCGGCGGCAATGACCTGGTAAATTAAGTTTTGTCCGAACATACCGACCAGGTAGCCGAAGAGCTCGCCGCCTGTATAGGTATTTCTGGAAATTTTGGTAGCAGTTTTGCCCATACTTGTTTCTCCTTTTATGTAGCTTGTTTATTAACGCAGTTAACAAACTGTCACAACTATATTAACAGAATTATGCTGATATAGCAAGCATTATTTAGATAAATTGCATAAATTTTATGTTTATTTAACAGTTACGCCCTTTTTGGCAGACCAGGCGGAATAATAGGGCTTCCCCGCTACCGTGCGGTAGGCTCTGATGCGGACATAGTATTTTTTCTTCGACGTGAGCTTGCTCACCTTTTTAGAGAGCTTGGCAGCGTTCTTCATTTTTACTGTCTTGACGCCTGTTTTAAAGGATTTATCCGTGCTGTACTGCAGCTCGTAGCCCTTGGCTTCCGGCGCCGCCTGCCAGCTCGCTGTCAGGCACTTTTTGCCTGCCGTCACCACTTCGAGAACAGGGCTCTGGACAATGATTTTGCTTTTGAAATCCTGCCATGCCTTATTCGTTTTCAGCTCGGGTTTACTGCCGATAAACGCCTTTGCCGCCGTCTGATTGCCGTTGAGCTTATAGTCAAACCACGCCAGCATATACGGATAGGTAACCTCCATACTGTCAGCATGCTCCACGCCGATCATACGCGCCATTACGGCATCCGCCTTAATATTTTTATAGTTCGGTATCAGGCTGATATCAAGCGGGCAGATGGAATCGGAGTCCGTAAAGCCGGTGCCTGCAATCAGCAGTGTCGGCACCTTTACCTTTTTGGAATTGTAAGGGCATTTCTGCAGGATAGACGCCGCCAGATTTTCGTTCGGCAGCGACGCCGCATAGATTGCCTTATAGTATTTGGCGTTATCGTATTTTTCCGCATTCGCCATATTCATCGTGCAGGTGGCGCCCTGGGAATGACCGGCAAGCACCACTCGGTCAAGATCCACCTTGCCGTACAGCACGCTGGATTTCGTTCTGTTCAGCTTCATCAGCTTTGTGAAGCCCGCGTCCATACTGGTGCCTTTTCCGCAGTTTTCGTCTGTGTTGTTCACGCAGATATAACCCTGCGAAGCTGCTATCTTCAGGAATTTGACGGTTCCCTTTGCTTTTTCATAACTTGAGCCGGTGCCGTTGCAGTACAGCAGCACGGGGCATTTTTCAAGCTCCTTGATATCCTTCGGGTACCAGACCTTGTACTTAAAATTGTTACCGCTGACCTTAAAAGTCAGGGACGCCACTGCGTGCGGACCGCTCTGGGCATAAGCATCCCATATCGGTGTGGCGGAAGCGGCGGAGGCGGAGAATCAGGCGGCTGCCGCCGTCAACAGCATCAGCACGGCAAGCAGCAGCGATAACACACTTTTTTTCATTCTGTTCCCCTCCTATTACAGTTGTACGTTCTTCTTGGCTGACCAGGAGGCATAATACTTTTTGCCGCAGACCGTACGGTAAGCCCTCACACGAACATAGTATTTCTTGCCCGCTGTCAGCTTCGTGATTTTTGCCGTCAGCTTGGCGGCATCGGATACGGTCAGCGTTTTCTTCGTTTTGAATGCGGCATCCGTCGCATACTGCACCTCGTAACCGCCGGCGCCTTCGGAAGCGCTGTAGGTCACGGTAACCGTTTTCTTTTTACCCGTCAGCGCAGTGATTGCGTTTTTTGTCAGGTAGACCTTGGCGTTGTAATCCTGCCACTTTTCATTGGTTTTCATCTCCGGCTTCGCTCCGAAAAACGCCTTGCCCGCCTTTTTATTACCGTTAAGCTGATAGTCAAACCACGCGAGCATATACGGATACGTTTTTTCAAAGCTGGAGGCATGGTCAACGCCTGTCATTCTCGCAATTACAACATCACTGTTAATGGCTTTCTGATTTGCCTGCAGTGATTCCTCCAGCGGGCAGGTATAGCTCTCCATAAAACCGGATGTACCGCCTATCAGCAGGCACGGGATTGTGACATTCGCAGGGTCATACTGACCGTTTTTGGAAACGCTCTGTGACGGAAGCGAAGCGGCAAAAATCGCCTTATAATACTTCGCGTTGGTATAAGTTGTTGCGTCCGCCATATTGACGGCGCAGTTACAGCCCTGTGAGTGACCGGCAAGCACCACCTTTTTGAGATTGATCTTGCCGTAAAGCACGCTGGATTTTTTCTTGTTCAATTTTCTCAGATAAGTAAAGCCCGCGTCCATACTGACGCCGCTGCCGGTCATTTTGTCCGTGTTATTGAGGACAATATACCCTCTGGAAGCCGCAGTTTCGAGGATTTTATTCGTGTTCGGCGCATTCTCATAATTGAAGCCGGAGGCGTTGCAGTACAGCAGCACCGGGCGCTTGCTCATCTTGGCAATATCCTTTGGATACCAGACCTTGTAATCATAGCCGGTTTCGTCCAGATGGAAGGTAAAGGAGCTGACTTTATGCGTGCCTTTTTTCTCATATTTATCCCACACCGGCGTTTTGGACGCCGCAAGGGCGGATACGGGTATCAGCGCCGCAAGCGTCAGCAGCACTGCAAGCAAGAGCGATAAAAATCTCTTTTTCATAACAACTGTCCCCTTTAATTAATTACCGTTACCGAAATTATTGAATTCATCAAAGAAATCATCAAACAAATCAAAACTACCTCTTCTTGGAACTAACATCATAAATATCATCTCCCTTTAACTAAATGCTATTAGTTTCATGTAACAATCATCCTTGTTACAATTATGTTATATCACTAAAATTAGCACTTGTCAAGTATAAGTGCTAATTAATCATCTTTTCTATAAACATCATAATTTATTAGTTTTATTGTTGGTATATTTTTTTTTATTTTCCGTTTAATTTCATTTTCATAACTTACTAATTTATTAATAGTTATTTCATCAGTCACTTCCATTTCAATATTTGC
>CALGGQ010000079.1 GCA_937915775.1 uncultured Clostridia bacterium
AAAAAATCTTGCGCACGGGTGCCGATTGGCAAATCAGCATAACAAGCGCTAAAAAAACACTCAGAATTCGTTTCATTTTATGTTCCTCCAAGTACAGTAATCTACAATAATAATAGCATATTATGTTTCTTTTAGCAACAGGAATTTATTAGGTTGATTTATAGAATAATATTTGATATAATATTTAGCAATGAATTTCGGAGAAGGATTGATGAAAAAAGTGAGATTACAAAAATTAATATCCTTTTTTCTTTGTATATGCCTGCTGTGTGCGCTGCTCTGCGGCTGCTCCGGCAAGGAAAAGCTGATTGATTTTATCTACCCGTTTTCAGCGGATATCAACAGCTATGACCCGCAGATTGCCGCCACCTCGGATGAATCTTTGATTATTGAAAACACGTTTGAGGGGCTTGTCCGTGTGAACGATGACGGCACGGTGCAGGAAGGCTGTGCCGAAAGCTGGGAAATCAGCAACGACAAACTGACCTATACGTTTCACCTGAAAAAAGGGCTGAAATGGAATATCAATACGGAGAAATATACCGAGGGTGAGAATAAGGGCGAATTCAAGGATAAGCGATTGCAGATGCTCGGCAAGGAATTTAACCCCGATATCACTGCCAACGACTTCGTGTTTGCGCTGCGCCGTGCAGTGCTGCCGGAAACGAAGGCACCGATGTTTTCGCTGATTTCCGGTATTCAGGGCGCCACCGCGATTCACAGCGGAAAAGCAGCCGCGGACACGCTCGGCGTTACTGCAACGGACGATTACACGCTGGTAATAACGCTGGTATCACCCGACGATAACTTTTTCTCCACCCTTTCCGCCGGTATCGCTATGCCGTGCAATGAGGAATTCTTCAACGCCACCAAGGGCAGATACGGGCTGGACACCAAGTACACCCTATTTAACGGGCAGTTCTACGTCAGCCAGATTCTGCAGACCTCTTACCTGCTTAAGCAGAACACCTATTATACCGGACCCTATCCGTCAACAGCGGGCGAGCTGACGCTAAAAATCCTCGGCAGCGAAGAGGACAGTAGCGGTAAAAAAAGCACCGTCAGCCGGCTGCAAAGCGGCTACTATGACGCCGCATTTATCACAGGCAGTGAGAGCGCGCAGCTGAAAGAGACACAGGGCATTACCTACACGCCGTATCAGGATACCGCATGGGTGTTTTTGCTGAATACTGCCAATGAAGTGCTGCAAAGCGCTACGATGCGCGAGGCGTTTTGCCTCGGTCTGTCCCGTGAAGCACAGCCGGAAAAGGAATACCTGACTGATTCGGGGAGCATTGTTCCCTTCTCCTGTCTGGCAGGCGGTCAGAAAGCGCTTGAGGTGCTTGGCGCGTCCACGCCGACGCAGGATATTGAAAAAAGCGTATCTCTCTGGAAAGAGGGCTTGAAGGTCATTGACAGTACGGATATTACGCTGACTGTTCTGACAAGTGAAGAAATGCAGAATGAAGTGCGTGAAATGCTGCAGGGCGTTCAGGAGGGCATCGGCGCAGTCGTGAAAAACGAGAAGGGCGAGCAGATTGCCTTCACGCTGAAAGTGGAAGCCGTCACACCCGACGAACTGAAGAACGCCGTTTCTAAGCGGGAATACGATATCGCGCTGTACCCCTATAAATCCGCTTCCGTATCGGCTGCTGCATTTCTTGCCTCCGTCGCTGCAAGCAATAAAACCGGCTTTGATGATGAAGCATTTGTGCAGGCTGTCAACGGCGCACAGGCTGCCGACAATCCGCAGGAGGAGCTGCAATACCTGCAGCAGGCGGAACAGGCATTAATCACCTCCTACAGCATCTATCCGATACTATGTGAAACGAGCTATTATGCTGCCGCCAAGGGCGTGCACGGCATTCAGTTCCATACCGGCTCGGGAAGGGTAAGCTTTGTCAATGCAACAAGAGATGAATCATAAACGGTGGGCTATCGTATTCTGGATACTGACGGCGATTTGCATGGCGGTCATCTTCTCGTTTTCCGCCAAGCCGGCTGAGGAATCCACACAGCAGAGCAATGTTTTTGTGCAGTGGCTGCTGCAGCTTTTCGGTGAAAACGAATATTGGGAATTCATCGTCAGAAAATCGGCGCACTGTCTGGAATTCACAGGGCTTTCCCTGCTGATGAACACGGCACTGTATTTCACCAAAAATAAAAAGCAGTTCCTTTGGGGCATTTTCGGCACCTCGCTGTATGCCGTCACCGACGAACTGCATCAGCTGCGGATTGACGGGCGCAGCTGCCAGTTTACGGACTGGGTGATTGACACCGTCGGCGCGCTGCTCGGTGCGGCGGCATTCGCCGTACTGTTTGCCATTATAAAGGCAGTGATGAATAAAAAGAATAGCAAGAGGACAAACAAATGAATGTGCTTGTGTTTGATACGGAGGAACAAATCGGCATTGCTGCCGGTTACTATATGTGCGGTCAGGTGCTGCAAAAGCCGGACAGCGTGCTCGGTCTGGCAACAGGCTCTACCCCGGTCAGAGCGTATAAACATATGATAGAGCTGTACCGCCAGGGCGCGGTTGACTTTTCAAAAGTGACAACCTTTAATCTGGATGAATACTGCCGCCTTGATGTCAGAGATAAGAATTCCTACCATACCTTTATGTATGAAAATCTGTTTAACCATATCAACATCCCCGAGGAAAACATTCATTTTCTCAACGGAAATGCGTGGGATTTAGAGACGGAATGCAAAAGCTATGAGAAGAAAATCAAGGACGCCGGCGGGATTGATATTCAGCTGCTCGGTATCGGCTCAAACGGTCATATCGCGTTTAACGAGCCTGCCGAAGCCTTTCAGCGCTGGAGCCACGTTGTCAATCTGAAAGAGAGCACCATCAAAGATAACAGCCGTTTCTTTGATTCGGTAGAGGATGTGCCGACGCAGGCGGTCACGATGGGCATCGGCTCCATTATGCAGGCGAAGCGGATTCTGATTATCGCCCTCGGCGAAAAGAAGGCGAAGGCGATTCAGCAGGTCATCGGCGGTCAGGTTACACCTGCCTGCCCCGCCAGCATTCTGCAGTTC
>CALGGQ010000080.1 GCA_937915775.1 uncultured Clostridia bacterium
GGCTGAGCTTTACCAAAGCTCAGCCGCCTTTCTGTTTTACCTTATAACGCTTTGATCCACTGCACGATGTCTTCCATGACTTCGTCGCGGTTCAGCTCATTGAGGATTTCGTGGCGGCAGTCGGGATAAATCTTGACCGTCACGCTGGTGTGGCCGCTGTCAAGCAGCTTTTTGCCGATATTGTTGATGCCCTTTGCCTGCGGACCGACGGGATCCTTTTCACCGGAGATGAGCAGGATGTTCAAATCCTTCGGCACGGTGGCGTACCACTGCGGTGTGTTCGCCTCGATATTGAGCTTGACCAAATCCTGCATACCCTGTGCGGAGAACAGGAAGCCGCAGTAATCGTCGGCAATGTACTTGTCAACAATCGCGGTATCTCTGGTCAGCCAGTCAAAGTTTGTTCTGCCCTCAAAGCCCTTGCCGTAGGAGGAAAAGCTCATCTTGTCAAGCGTCTTGCTCTTATGCTTGGTGCCCTTGATTTTGGCAACCAGACCGGCAGCCTTTAAGCCGATGCCGGCAATCGGGTTTTCATCGCCCGTGCCCATATAGATAGCGCCGGCAAAGCCCTCGTTCGGATACAGCGCCGTAAAGCAGCGGCAGATGAAGGAGCCCATCGAATGCCCCATCACGACGAGCTTCTTATCGGGATTTTCAAATTTGGCGACGTCAAAGCTCTCCTTGAGGTCGTCAATCAAGCCCTTCCAGCCGTCCTTTTCGCCGAACCAGCCGCTGTCGCCGAAATCCTTGTTGGACTTGCCGTGGTTCGCCATATCGTGCATATAGACGGCGACGCCGTTATTATTCAGATACTCAATGAAGCCGAGATAGCGCTCCTGGTGCTCCGCCATACCGTGGTTAATCACGAGCACCGTATCGTATTCCTCCGGCAGATAGGCGCAGCCGTAAATTTCGCACACGCCGGTCTTGGACGGATAGCTGTACTCTTTCTTTGTCATAAAAATCACTCCCTGCAAATGATTGCGGGAGGGACTGCGCCCTCCCATTTCATAACTTATGTATAATTATTCTTCAGCAGCCTCTTCTTCCTCGGGCTGGTCAGCCGTACAGTGCGGGCACTTGGTGGCTTCGATATCAATCTCGCTCTTACAGAACGGGCAGATTTTCGTAGTCGGCTCTTCCTCTTCACCCTTCTTGCGCAGCTCTCTCGCCTTGTTGGCAGCCTTGACAATCAGGAAGATAACAAATGCGATAACGATGAAATTGATGATGGCGGAAATGAAAGCACCGAAATCCATAATCGTAGCATCGTTACCCGGAATCAGCTGAATGCTGAAGCCGGCAATATTGTCGCCGCCCACGCAGGCAATCAGCGGATTGATGAGATAGGTAATCAGCGCGTCAACGATCGCCT
>CALGGQ010000081.1 GCA_937915775.1 uncultured Clostridia bacterium
ATCCTGCGGATTCAGCTTTTCCCATTCCTCATCAAAAGAAAGATTATCTTCCTCAAAGGCGTTAAATATGCGAGAGTCAATGATGTGCATAAACTCGTGAGAGAGTGTGGAGGAGGAGAAGGAATCCGTCGCAAGGGTAACAGAGGGTGTTGTGGAGTACCCGGTGGCGTAAGCGCCGATGTTGTCGCTGTTTACTTTTTTGCCGATGTAAACGGTAAAGCTGTCCTCATACATCTCGCGCAGAAAGCCGTCCGGAAAATGCGGCAAAAACGCCTCCAGCTGCCTGAGCAGGCAGTAAACCTTAAAGGGCGGCGCACCGAGATGCAGATAATAATCATCGCTCTCGTCGGTGTATTCGTTCGGCTCGTTAATCAGGATGTTGATGTTGTACTCCTGCTTTATGCCGTTGGCGATTTGGCTGTTTGTTTCTTCCAATCCTGCTTCATCTGTTATGTCGGTGTGGAACGGCGTTTCTGTTTCATCAAGCGTATAGTGCCATAAATAATAGGCAGGCGAATAATTGCCGTCACCCTCCTCTGTGTCCGACGGTGCATAATAACCGACGGAAAGGAAGGCGTCCTTGCTGCCTAAAGCGCCGACATTGCAATACGCCTCACAGCCGCTGCGGATTTCCGTTGCCGTACGATTGATAACGGTGTTGCTGTCAAAATCATATACGGCAGCCGTGACAAAAGCGCTGCTGTTCGTCCTTGCCTGCGCTAAAACGCGATGACCGTCGGAATCAAGGTTCGTCATCATATCACAGTCGGTGAGATAAAGGTGCTCTCTGTCGTCATAGAAGGAGAGAGCGTTGATTTTTGCGCCGTCCTCGTCATACAGATAATACTGCGCATAGTCCTTATAGGAAGAAAACTCACCCGTGTTAAACGGGATTTTCTGTGCTTCCTCATACCAGTCCGTTACGGTATAATCCTGCAGTTCGCCTACAGTGTTCAGGCTTTTATCAAAGGAAAGGGCTTTTCCGTCGTATTCATTAATCAGAAGAATACTGCCGTCACCGTCAAAGCAAACGCGGACGAAATTGCCTGCCTGCGCTTCGGGTACATAATTGCTGCGCTTGACCTTTGCCGTTTTGGCGCTGATAAGGTACAGCATATACTGGTATTCGTCTTGCTCCGGCAAATATTCACTGGCGTACAGCACCAGCTCATCGCTGTTAAAATCGGCGGAGACAATTTCCGTTGTGTTTTCACTGATTCCCTCAATGGCAATTAGCCCCGTCTGCTGCTGTGAAAATGGCAGGTATTCTGTTATAACGCTTAGACTGCTGCAACCGCACAGCAGGAGAAAAAGGGGTATCAGTAAGAATGCGAAGGCTCTTTTCATTATGTCCTCATTTCATGATGATTTGGTCAGTCTTTTCGCTGCCGCAGGGCTTCGGTACGGTGAAGCCGAGGTTATAAATATCGGTATAGCGGCTTTCCGCTTCGAATAACGCCAGCACCTCGCCGCCGTAGCGCTTTGCATCCGCATAGCGCGTGATAAGGGGCAGAGAAACGGCTTTTTTCATCTCACCGAGTAACTCCCTGCCGTTCTCGTTAAAGCCGAGTACGCGGATATACTGCGGCGTCTGCGGCACCGTGCGGTCGATACCGAGAAACGCACGCAGAATAATGCGACGAATACGGGAATGGGTGTAACGCTTCGTTTTAATTGTATCATATAATTCGTCCAGCGTTGTTGCCGTTTGCACTGCTTCAAAAATTCTGTTTTCCAGCCCCTCGGAAACATCCTCGATAGTGGCAAAATCAGAGGGCTGCATCGTGCGCAGCTTGTATAATACGGCGCTTTCGCAGTGCTTCAGCGAAGCAATCGCCTCCTCGGGTAACGTCTGACGGATAGCTCCCGCACTGTACTGTTCATCCTCACTGTCGTGACCGCGCCCGATACGCCTGACAGCGATTGGCTGCAGCTTGGTATAGGTCAGGTATTCGATGGCAAGAATATTGTTCGGCGTGTCGAGCAGGGGAGAGCCGATGACCTCACGCCGTGCCTGCGGATAGGAGATGCCGTTAGCGAGCTTTTCTTTTATCGCTTCATCCTTATCCCTAATTTCCCGGGAAATCTGCTGCAGTGCCGCTACATCGTCACACTCCGCTCCGAATGCCAGCGCGTCGCAGATGCCGGCTGCTTCCAGCAGGGCAACGCCTGCTTTGGCAAAGCCCTGTGCCGATAAAACAGAGCAGGGAGCCGGAAGCTCCAGTACCAGGTCCGCGCCGCCGTCCAGCGCTGCCGCTGCTCTTGTCAGCTTGTCGTAAACGGCAAATTCGCCGCGCTGCACAAAGTTGCCGGACATGGCGCAGATAATGCGGTCGCCGGGTTTTTTCACACTGTCAATCAGATACCGATGCCCGCTGTGAAACGGGTTAAATTCACAAATAATGCCGATTTCCTATGCCAGAACTCCGTCTATTAGCCAAAGCCTCTGTTTTCGGTATTTAAATTTGCGATATTTATTGACATATAAGTCGCGTAAAGACAATACCACACTCAATGTTCAGATTTAGGTACGAAACGATAGTCCTCACCGCATTATTGCGATGAGGACTATATCATATTTTGCAAATAAAAGACACTGTTATTTTGGGCTCACGCAGAAAGTCCTATCTGACGACTTTACAGCCGTTTATAATATAAATGCCCTTCTGCGGTTGAGCTACACGACGACCTTGAATATCAAAAATCCTACCCTTGTTTCTTGACGTATCAACACCGACCAGACCGATGCCGGTGGGTATCTTCGGGGTGATGAGCCATTGCGACGCTTCGGCGGTTATGGTCCAAGGAACGACTTTCT
>CALGGQ010000082.1 GCA_937915775.1 uncultured Clostridia bacterium
ATACACCCTTGTCAATTACGTTAACGAATGTATCGTCATTGAAATCAGCATAGATGTTATATTCATTCTTCATAGCACTGTTGAATACGGCCTTATCAATTACGTTAACAAATCCGTCATCGTTGTAGTCGCACATAACAACTGCAACATCAGCGCCTGTTACATCAGCATCACCGGCGATGGTGAACTCTCTATTCACGATGGAATCATCGTTCACAGGATCGCCAACGACGAAGCGAGTCGTGCCGGCAGGTACCTCAAGGCTGTAAGCGCCCCAAGCGTCGCTGTCTTCGCCTGCGTCGGATACGGTCTGAGCAACTACGTTACCTTCGCCGTCGAGAGCAGCAACTACTACACCGCGGAGACCGAATACAGAAGCATTACCGGTTGCGCTGTCTGCAATGAGAACCGTACCGGAAACAGTGATGTTGTCGCCGGCTACGTCGTCAACAGGCTCAAGCTCGTTCTCAGCCATGACAAGGTGAGTCGTAGCCGTGTAGGTCTTGCTGATTTCTTCGCCCGCGTTGATGGAGGTGATAACCTCACCAAGAGCATCAATATAAGCGTTCCAGGAATCATCGGTATACTTGGTTTCACCCTTGTTCACGAGCTTGCCGTTTTCAACAGCACCGAACTTAACGTCAGTAGCGGTTGTGCCGATTTCGTAAACCTTGATGTTGTCAGCAACCGTGCGATCCTTGGTGGAGTAAGCGAATCTGTACTCAGCAACATCGCCGTCAGCATACTGAAGCAGGTCATTGTCGTCAAGAGCCGGAACGCCCTTTTCGTCAAGAACTACATAATGTCTGGTAGCAGTGGTTGCGGTAGCGGTGAAGTCGCTTACGTCGTTAGCTGTAGCAGCGATAAGCTCGTCATAATCGTCGCAAAGTGAGGTAGCGTGAGCAATCTCAGCGTTGATTCTGTCAAGCGTATGCGGTCTTGCTTCCATGTAGGACTTGTAGAGGTTAGCAACTCTTACGTATTCGTTAACCTTCCAAGCCGGCTCAGCCGTCTTATATTCATAAGTCGGTCTGCCCTTGGAATCAAGAACAGGAATCTCGTTGCCGTCTTCGTCAAGAACAGGCTCGTCATTTTCGTCAAGCTCAACGATCGGCTTCGCCTCGCGGAGAGCTTCAGCAGCCTGTGCATACTTCACGAATCTGTGGAAGCCAACGATCTTGTAATCAACCTCGTCGAGGCCGTCACGGCTCTCATTGAAAGCAGTGATGGTTTCAGCTCTGTTCTTAGCAGCGGACTCGCCAGCCTTGTAGATAGCGTCAGCAAGTTTGTCTGCATTCGTCCAAGCGTCAACGGTCGTGCTGTTGCGATAGGTTACGCAAGCAGCCTTTGCGCCGGCCTGTACGGTAGCGTTGGTAGCGCCGAGAACCTCGGTGTAATGGTCAACAGCCCATCTCAGACCGTCCATATCGCCCTTGTAAGCGATGGTGATCGGAGTAGCAACCGCTCTTGCGGAAGCGGAGGTAGCGTAAGCCATGGTAACGGTGTACTTCGCAGCCATGGTAGCGCCGCTCTTGAACAGCGAGAAGTTGGTCCAAGCGGCACTGTCGGAAGCGTTCTCCTTCTCGGTAAGAGAAGTGATGTCTGCGATTGTCGTGCCGGCACCGGGAGCACCGAAGGCTACGGTAGCCGGAGTGTTCCAAGCGTTCGCAAGGATGTAATCGTAGATTTCGTCGCCGTCGAGGTTCGTTGTCTTGTGGTAACCCATAATCCAGGTGTTGGTCTTCAGGTCGTCATAATTGCCGAGCTTGGAGCCATCCTTATTATAGATGTTACCTTCTTCGTCGATAGCAAGGTAAGCCATAACATAACCGGCAGCAGCGGAAGCAACGGTTGTAGCGTTGTCGTTCGCTCTGAGGTTATAAGCCGTACCAGCTGTCGGAGCAAGATAGAACTTACCTGCGATAGCAGATGTGGTGTTGTTGGTAATACGTACGCCGTAGCCTTCGCTTGCCACGTCGGAAGCGGAGACGTCATACATAGAACCGGCAACGATCTGGATGTTGTTAGCAGCCGTACCTTCAACAACAGAACCGGTGTAAGCGCCGTCCTTTGTCTTGAAGTCCTGACCGCTGAAGGTATCATCAGCCTGGTTAGCATGAGCTTCCGTGTAGGAAGACGGAGTTACATAGATCCACTTCGTGGCAGTGATGCCGGAAGCGATGGTCTTGGACGGAGCGGAAGCAGCCGTCGTCGTACCATTGGTAAGCGTGTCGTCAAACAGAATGTCGTAGTTGACAACAACCTTAACCAGGTTGTCTCTTGCTACGCTGGAGTTGATAGCCGCAGTGTAGTAAGCGTTCTTCTCGGGAGCAAGCATATTGTTGCTGATCTGAGAGGTGTACGGAGCTGTGGTGCTGGCAGTCATCGTGCCTGCGGAAGAACCGGCAGCATTCTGAAGAGCCACGCTGTTGATCTTCACCCAATATCTGGAAGCCTCATACTGCTTGGAGCTGTCGAGGTCGCCCTGATTGTGGAAGAATCTGTTGATACCGTAGCTGTCGTTCTTAATCTTGACTTCAACGGAAGCGCCGGTCTTAAAGACATCAGAATTAAATACCTTAATATCAACGCCGTTGATGGACTGCTCGCTGAGCTGGCCCGGGAAGCCGAAGGTCATAAGAGCGAAGGTAGCTACGTTATAGAAGTACGCGGAAGCACCACCGTCGAAATACAGACGGAGGTTCTTGATGAGTCTGGAAAGGATACCGTTCGTGTAGCTTGAGCCGCGGATGTTGGCGGGAAGCAGGAAGGTATCAAACGGCGTGTCTGTATCCGCAGTCGGGATAAGAGCCGTAGATCCGCTGTTCAGGCTGTTGACGCCAAGGATGGAGTTCACAACCGGAGCAAGGATATCATAATAGAGAACCTTCTGTACTTTTCTGCTCTTGATCGGCGCAGCAGCCAGGATGTCATACAGTCCCTGGAACAGGTCGGTCAGGTTCAGGCTCAGTACGTCAGGAATAATGGTGTCCTTCAGGAAGTTCTGGGAGCTGAAGCTGCCGTTGCCCTTATAAGAACCATTATACTTCTGCAGTTCACCGACAACAGGCAGAATCTTGTTGAACGCAGCGTCAAGGTTGGTCCACAGCGTCTTGCTGGAAGCAATGCTGCTGGTGCCAAGGTTGAACAGAGCTGCAATACCCTTGGACGGAGCGTTCGTGCCGCTCTTATCGAAGGTTTCGCCAACTGCCAGGAAGTAGCAAACTACGGAGTTAGCAAGCGCGAAGATGTCGCTGTCAGAGGTCTTGGTGTTCAGAGCCGACATGGTGTACGGATCCCAAGGCGTTCTGTTCGTATCAAGCTTCGTCATCGGAACGCCGGCAGCCGTTACAGCATACGCAGCAGCGTCACGAGCCATCCAGAAGATAACGTTGTCGTAAAGGTTTTCGCCGCTCTTGGCAACGATGTACTTATACGAAACTTCGGTGTTCGGGATAGCAGTTTCCTCTAACGTCCAGAGAGATGAGTAATCTCTATCCGGGAATACATAGCCGAGGTATTCCTCAAGAGCGACAACAGCACCGGATTCAAGGTCTTTAACCTTATCCCAGTCGCTGTTATGGATCGTCGCTGTCATATTCCACTGCTTGAGAGCGGAGATAGCGAACGGGATAACCGCTTCTTCAATGTTGTTTGCGTTAAGATTTACGGTAGAACCATCATAGGTAATCGCATTCTTCGCATAGTAAGGATTGAAGAGGTTAGCATTGGTACAGTTACCAACATATTCCAGCACCTTATAAATGTTATTCATAATAGTGGTGGCGTTGAAGGCGGTAGCTGCAGTAAAGCCGGACGGAGCAGCAATATTCTCGAACTCGCCGGTCGAAGCGTTGTTGTAACCAATGTTAGCGCTGTTCGGGAACAGGTCGCCGACAGCAGCGATTAAGAAGTCATTGAGAGCCTCAGGAATGCCGGCATAGGTCTTGGTGCCTGCTGCAACAGCGTCCATAAAGGCGTCAATGTTCGACGTACCGGTCTGCAGGAAGTAAAGGTTTGCAGGACCTGTACGTCTGCCGAAATACTTGTCAGCCAGCGGGCTGTAACGAACCTGATTCCAGAGAGTAGTAACCTCAATATCTCTCCAGTTATACTTGTCGTTCTTTGCCTTTCTGGCTTCATCGTAATTGTAAGTGTTTTCAACGTTCTCAAGGAACTCAGCCGCATCAGCAGCGCCGTAGTCCGCATAAACGTCGGCAGCCCATTCATCAACGGAGCCGTCGGTGTAAGCGGTAGCCGGGAAGCTTCTGACATCGCCGGTAGCCTTGTTTTCGATGTACCACTTTAAGAATACGTTATCGAAGTTGGTGCCCTTGCCGTCGCCCTCGTGACCGTTGTAGTTGATCTGAACGAGGTGAAGGGTCGGCTTCAAAACGGTCTTCCAAGCAATCTTCAGAGCTCTGTAAGCAAAGTCATAAAGATTGTCAGTATCCTGCAGCCACAGCTTTTCGTTGCCGTAACGGAACAGGTAAACATTACCGTCCTTGTTCAGCTTCAGATTGCTGTCGTACGGGTCAGCGTCTCTCTCAAAACGAGCCTTGGAGCTGTCGTGTACCCAGTTGCCGTTTTCATCCTGAACGTATTCGGGATAGGTAACGTTGATGTTGATGTTCTGAAGAACATATCTGGAAATGCAGTCTAAGATAACCTTATCGTATTTCCAGGCGGAAGCAGAACTGCTGCCATAGTACTTGTAAGTACCGCTGGTCAGCGCGCCGCTGGACGGAACGGTGTAGAGAGCGTTGCCGTTCTCATCAATGCCGTAGTAAGCAGAACCGTCCGTGGTCGGGAGCTCATGGTTCATTACCCAAGCTGCAAGACCATTGTAAAGCAGGTAACCGTTGGTTTCATAAGCATCCCAGATAGGAGCCTTATCGCCGGTTACGAGACCGCCGATGATACCGTCGTCACGGGCTTCCTGACCGGTCTTGTCGTCGCCCGGCTTGTAATACAGACCGACTGTATCATTCAGAGCGCCGAGGCTGAGCGTACCGCTAAGAGCGGTGTAAAGCAGATTGTCCGCGTTGTTATCGCTGCCAAGTGCGTCAAGCAGCTGGGCGATATACTTCATCGTCTGCTTTGCGCCGAGCTTCTTTCTCCAGCTCTTACCGCAGCGGCTCGTCTCGGACGTGCTGGTGTAGTAAGTGGTGGAGTTAAGAGTACCGAGAAGCGATAAACTGGTTCTCAGTCTGACAACCTGGTCGCCGCCGGCGATGGACAGGAAGTCAATCGTCGTAACGAGAAGGTTCAGCTTCAGGTCAGAGTTGTTGATAACGTTTTTATAAAGCTGACAAAGAAGGTCGATAATACCATCGATTGAATCAGCATAACCGCTAACGAGCATCGTTCTGTTAAGGGTGATAAGCGCCGAGGCCTGAACCTTAACGTACAGATATACTCTGTTTCTGCCCGGAGCAGTTGTGGTTGTTGAGTTGGAGCTGTTGCTGGTACCCGTGGAGCCGCCGGTCGGATACGTACCGTTAGCGAGCTTCTGGTTACCGAGGAAAACGTGAACGTAACCGGCGTCGGTAAGCAGTGAGTTCATTGAAGAGTCAATAGGCATTACCATCGGGAGGGTATGTACGTCATCCTTAATACCGCTGGAAGCAAGATAGGTGAGGTCTAAGTCTTTCAACCATTCATCCGCACCGTCAAGCAGCGCTTCACAAGCGTCATCACTAAGCAGTTCAACCCAATCTAACCAGTTTTTGCCAACTGTAGTAGCTTTGTCCTGGCGGAGAACGCCTAAACCGGCTGCGAAAGCAGGAACGGTGGTGGAAGCTGCCATCAAAACAGCAAGGACAATTGCTAATACTTTGGCGAATACTTTAGATTTTGTTTTCACTATTCTAATTTCCTCCATAAAAAATTTACGAATTAATGCGTAATATTCGCCGAATGTCGCAATCTCTGACCGGCCGCAGCAATTCCGCGGCAGACTGAAGAACAAAATATTCATCAGCAAACACATAATAAATTATATTAAAACGCATTTTACGCATCTTCATTAAAACACGAAAAACTTTAATTGTCAATACTTTATTAACAAATTTGCAAAAAAATCGTCAGCCGTCCAAAAATGTTAATAATTTGTGAATTCAATATTGACAAATTGCGGCAAAGGGCGTAATATAATGATGTATAATTTACAATTTGTTCATAAACTTTTTACTAACCGTTCAATAATCGACGGCGATGACGCTTTACATTTTTGAGATTTTGTAATGTAAAGCGTGTTCCCTTAACAAGTCGGCTGCAAGCGTAAAGTCGGACTATTTTACACCGTCAAGATATGGGTAATGCAGCACCGCTAATCGGCAAAAACGACTATGGCTTGTGGCAACGGTATCTCGCGCTTTGCGCTCGGACAATTCATCGGGCTGCGGCGCGCGGATCGATTACATTGTCTCGGCAAAACTGAATTTTACTGCGTCAGCCTGTCAATTGCTTCTTCTTGTGTCATACAAGAAATTATTATTTTTCCAGCACTACCATTTTCTCCTTTTCTCCCTGCTCTTCCAAAAGCTTGCCTTTCTATTCTTTTATTAAAAGGCTCATAAGTTAATATAACATGAAGTCCTCCATTATCATTTAATTCAGATGAAATCCTTATATCAGTTCCCCTTCCAGATAAATTCGTAGAAAGAATCACTGTTTTAGTTTCAATTACTTTTTCTAGAAATTTACCTTCATCTTTATCACTTCTTGAATACAAAACTACGTTGTTAAAACATTTTTCCCTTTCGCTCATATTCATTAAAATTTTTTTCATTCTTACTGCTTCACTTATATATTGAAAAATTACTAATACTGATCTTTCTCTTTTAATTTCATTAATATTTTTTTTTGATATTATCAATCCATTTTTCATTAAATCCTGTTTGTTTTTGATTTCCTTTTTTTTCTATAGGCTGTTTATTATTTGATTTTTCTTCTGTTTCTGTTTCTGTTTCTTTATCTTTTTCTTTACTTTTTTCATTTT
>CALGGQ010000083.1 GCA_937915775.1 uncultured Clostridia bacterium
CAAAGAGATTGGCAGGGCTGTTGAACACCTCGTGCGGTGTGCCGATTTGCTGGATTTTACCCTTATCCATCACAACGACGCGGTCGCTCATGGAGAGCGCTTCCTCCTGGTCGTGCGTCACATAGATGAAAGTAATGCCGAGCTCCTTCTGAATGTTCTTAAGCTCGCGCTGCATATCCTTGCGCAGCTTTAAATCCAGTGCGCCGAGCGGCTCGTCCAGCAGTAAGACGTGCGGCTTATTCGCCAGTGCTCTGGCAATAGCAACGCGCTGCTGCTGACCGCCGGAAAGCGAGTCAATTTCACGCTTTTCAAAGCCCTTGAGGTTCACCAGCTCCAGCATCTGCGCTACCGTCTTGCGCACCTCATCCTTGGAAGCCTTTTGCAGCCGCGGACCGAAGGCGATATTCTCATATACATTTAAATGAGAAAAAAGAGCATAACGCTGGAAAATGGTGTTAACCTTACGCTTGTGTGCCGGAACATCATTTATCTTCTTGCCTTCAAAAATCACGTCTCCGCTATCAGGCTTAATGAAGCCCGCTATTGCGCGCAGCGTTGTGGTTTTACCGCATCCTGAAGGACCAAGCAGCGTTATAAACTCTTTTTCGTTGATAAACAAATTCAGTTTGTCAAGCACGGTGTTGTCACCGTAGCTGACCGTTATGTCCTTTAAATCGATAATTTTCTTTTCCAATTATGCACTTCCTTTTTTGATGCAGAGCAGGGTATAAAAAGAATAAACCCTAACAGCACAATACTGTGATGAGCTGTCATTTGCTCCTCCCCGATTGGCAATATTCATATATAATATTGTCTGACTTTAATATATATTTTTCGTGGGATAATGTCAACAAAAATGACGAAATTGTCAAAATATTTTTTGCGCGATTTCCTTACCGTTCGCCGCCAGTTCTATTGTGTGCAAAGTTTTGGTAAAATCGCATACCATACTCTTTGGTTTATGATTGCAATCGTCCATTGAAAACGGGATAAAATAATAGTTTTTGTAGTTCATTAATTGCCCGATATTCTTGGCAGCTCCACCCAGCGCATCGTTGGTGGAAACGCCGATCACAACAGGGCGTGCATTGCGCAGATGCGATTTGACAGCCATTGTAACGGCGGTGTCTGTAATGCCGCCAGCAAGCTTTGCCAGCGTGTTGCCGGTGCAGGGTACTATCGCCAGCACGTCAAACATCTTTTTCGGACCTATCGGCTCCGCCTGCGGTATGGTGTGAATGATGTCGTTACCTGTCACGGAGAACAGCTCGTTTTTAAAGTAATCCGCTGTGCCGAAACGGGTGTCTGTTTTATATGCGTTTTCGCTCATAATCGGTGTTACCTGATGTCCGGCTGCCACCAATTCCCTCAAAGCGTCAAGACTCTTGGAAAAGGTGCAAAAGGAGCCGGTCAGGCAGTAACCTATTTTCAAACGATAACCTCCTTTATCATCGTCATGACGGCGCTGCCCACTGCTTCACCGGCAGCCTTCGGCGAATATTTAGCCGGCAGACCGCGCGCAATCAGGAGCTTAATATCTTTTGCCTCGGCAAAGTGTCTGTCAACACCGCCGGGAAAGGAAGCTAAATCCATCAGCAAGGTATCTGCTCCGATAGCAGATAATTCCTGTTCGTTGAATACAGGGTGCGGCACCGTATTAAAGATATAATCAAAGTCTGATTTAACTCTCAGTGCATCGAATGCAACCGTATCTGCTCCGTAAGAGTGGGCAAGCGTTCGCTGCTCCTCCTTTCTGGCGCAGACGGTGATGTGATTGGTCAGTACACTGAGGTAACGGTGCAGTGCTTTGCCGATTCTGCCGTAGCCGACGATTAGTATGCTTGCGTTTATCAGACTGCCGTCACTTTCGCTGACGGCAAGAGATAAAGCTCCCTCAGCTGTCAGAACGGCGTTTTTCAGCGCAAACACCTCGTTTTTGGTGTAGTCAAAAACATTGTCGGCGCTGATGTTTCCGGCAAAAATCGGCAGGTCAGAATGGAGCAGCTTTCTGTCGGGATTGACGCCGAGCAGGATAAAGTCTGCATTCCTGCTGTCGCTGACCTTTTCAAAGCCGTTTTTGACCAAATACGCCGCAGCAAACCAAATTCTTTTGTCCGAAAGATCGGGGGTGATAAACTTAATCATTATCAAACAGCTCCTTTAAAATCCACTGTATAGCACAGTACAAAGCACTGCTGTTGCATTCTTTTTCGAATGCCTACTCTATTTTATGATTTGTTCATAAAATTGTGTTTATTTCCGTAGAATAATGTTGTATAATACCATAAATAGTTTGGTAATATGGGAGGAATTCCTTTGAAAGATATAGATACTTTACTGAAAGAAGCAAATAAAATTCACTTTATCGGCATCGGCGGCTCCGGTATGTGCCCGATTGCCGAAATCCTGAT
>CALGGQ010000084.1 GCA_937915775.1 uncultured Clostridia bacterium
AGGGCACGCCGTCACAGGCGCTTCACCCTTGGCAATGGCAGCCGCCAGCGCGTCGCAGCCGGCATAGCCGCAGCCGCCGCAGTTCGAGCCGGGAAGCTCAGCGCGCACGGCGATTTCCTTTTCATCGACCTCTACCTTGAACACCTTTTCGGCAACGGAGAGGATAACGCCGATAATTAACGCCACGATTGCCAGCACGACAATCGCCGTAATAATAGCCGTAGTATTCATCTCACCCCTCCTTATTTCGGCAGCACGCCAAAGCCGTAAAACGCGATCGACATCAGGCACGCTGTCAGCAGCACGGCAGGCGTACCCTTAAACGCTTTCGGGAAATCGTTGTTTTCCGTCTTTTCACGGATACCTGCCATGATGACAATTGCAATCATAAAGCCGACAGCCGTACCAAAACCGGAAACAACGCTGGTGAGAATATCATATTCCTTCTGCACATTCGTCAGCGCCACGCCAAGCACGGCGCAGTTTGTCGTAATCAGCGGAAGATACACGCCGAGCGCCTTATAGAGCGGCGGAACAAACTTTTTGAGGAACAGCTCCACGAGCTGAACAAGGAACGCAATAACCATAATGAAGGCAATCGTTTTCAGATATTCGAGTTCGTATTTGACCAGCACAAACTTATACAGCGTTGCCGCAACCGCGGAGGCAATCGTGATAACAAACACAACCGCGCCGCCCATACCGGCAGCGGTTTTCATGCTTCTGGAAACGCCGAGGAACGGGCAGATGCCGAGGAACTGCGCCAGCACAACGTTGTTGACCAGCGCCGTTGAAATCAGAACTAAAAATAACGTATTAGCCATTATTTGCCGCCTCCTTTTCCTCAAGCTCCTTCATCGGGCAGGTGGCGCAGTCGCCGCCGCAGCCGCCGTCATTCTTCACATGACGGTTCGCGCCCTTGACCTTCAGCTTATTCTGCACCGCGCATAGCATTGCCAGCACGAAGAACGCGCCGGGCGCCATAATGAACAGTGCAATCGGCTCATAGCTTTTCGGCATAATCTGCAGTCCGAATACGGTGCCATTGCCGAGCAACTCGCGCACGATACCGATTAACGTCAGACCGACGGTGAAGCCGATGCCGATACCAATACCGTCAAAGATAGAGAGGAGCGGCGTATTTTTATTCGCATACGCTTCGGCTCTGCCGAGGATGATACAGTTGACGACAATCAGCGGAATGTAAATGCCGAGACTGTCATATAAATCCTTGACGTAGGCGTGCATTACCATTTCAATCACCGTCACAAAGGAAGCGATGATGGTGATGTATACCGGCACACGCACGGCGTCGGGAATAATCTTACGCAGCAGCGAAATCATAAAGTTGGAGAGCACGAGGACGACCATCGTCGCCAGGCCCATACCGATACCGTTTTTCGCGCTGGTGGTAACTGCCAGTGTGGGACACATGCCGAGCATCAGCACAAAGGTCGGATTTTCTTTAATAATACCGTTATAAAGCCGTTCGGTAATACCCTTCATCTCTCTCACACTCCTTTCAGCACGTCGTTGAACAGGGCAATCGCCTGATTGACGGCATTCGTTACGGCAGTGGTGGTAATCGTTGCACCGCTGATGGCGTCAATCTCGTTATTATCGCGGTTTGCACCCGTCTTGGAAAAGCTGATTGCCGTCAGCGCGGACAGACCGCTGAACTGGTCGGCAAATTCGCTTTCCGTCGCTCTGGCGCCGAGACCGGGCGTCTCGCTGTGCGATACCACGGAGAAGGCAGTGATTTCGCCCTCGTTCGTTATGCCGACAGCCATCTGCACATCGCCGCCGTAGCCGTTTTTGGACGTGACGTCGATAACGTAGCCGACGTTCTGACCGCCATCATCCTTTGCCTTTAACACCGCATTGAGCACCACGGACTCATCCGTGGGAGCCCAGTCGGAATAAGGAGAGGTCAGCAAATCTATTTCTTCAAAGTCCGCGGCATCGGCATAAACGCTGCGGTAAACAGCGGCTCTTGCCTCCGCCTCCGCCTTGGCACTTTGCCCCGCTTCCCGTTGAATCCTGTCAAATTGGTACATGGCGGAGACTTGGTGGACGAGTCCTTGGTTGACG
>CALGGQ010000085.1 GCA_937915775.1 uncultured Clostridia bacterium
CCGGGTACGCAGGGCGGCCCTCTGATGCACGTGATTGCCGGCAAGGCTGTCTGCTTCGGCGAAGCGCTGAAGCCCGAATTCAAAGCCTATCAGCAGCGCGTGATTGACAATGCGCAGGCGCTTGCCGCTGGGCTCACCAAGAGAGGTCTGAACCTTGTTTCCGGCGGTACGGACAACCATCTCTGCCTGCTGGATTTAAGAGGCACCGGCGTTACGGGTAAGGAGCTGGAAGCAAGATTGGACGAGGTGCATATCACACTGAATAAGAATACGGTGCCGAATGAGCCGCTGTCTCCGTTCGTGACGAGCGGCGTGCGTATCGGCACACCGGCTGCGACTACCAGAGGTCTTAATACGGAGGATTTTGATAAGATTGCCGAATTCATTTATCTTGCGATTACCGATTTTGACAATCAGAAGGAAGCGATTGCCGAGGGCGTTGCCGCTATCTGTCAGAAATATCCTTTATATGAATAAACAGGTATGATTAAACTTTTTGCCAAAATTTTCGGCGCTGTGATGGGGTTCTTTTACTTCTTCTTTAAGCGCCGTAAAACGCAAAACAAAATAGCCTTCATTTCCCGCCAGAGCGAAACGCCCTCGCTGGATTTTCGCTATCTGATTACCGCGCTGCGACGGGATTATCCGCAGTATGAAATCGAGGTGCTCTGCAAGATGATTCCGCAGGGTATCGGCGGCAAAATCCGGTACGTCGGCGAGCTGTTCCGTCAGATGAAGGCGATGGCGACGGCGAAGGTCGTTGTGCTGGACGGGTATTGCATCCTTGCCTCTATGCTCACGCATAAAAAGGAGCTGACGGTGATTCAGCTGTGGCACGCGCTCGGCGCGTTTAAGAAATTCGGCAAGTCCATTCTCGATAAGGAGGGCGGTAAGTCCTCCGCCATTGCCGAGGCGTTTAAGATGCACGCCAATTACAGCCTGATTGCAGCGAGCGGCGACAAATGCGTACCGCCGTTTGCCGAGGCGTTCGGTCAGCCGGAGGAAAAGTTTGTGCCTATCGGTATTCCGCGGATGGATTATCTGACGGATGAGAGCGAGGCACAGCGGCTGAAGGCGAGAATCTTTGACCGCTATCCGATGCTGGATAACGGCAGGAAGAATATACTGTATGTACCCACCTTCCGTGACACTGAGGAGGATAAGGCAGCCCTGCGGGAAGCCACTGCGGAGCTGGTGAAGGCGGTCAATTATTCCGAATATAATCTGATTGTCAAGCACCATGTGGTGGATACCAACAGGGAGGAGGTTTACACCGAATCCCATATGAACAAAACAGACGGCGAAGCCTTTACCGGTATGGATTTTATGGCGGTTGCCGACTGCGTGATTACCGATTACAGCTCCATCATTTATGAGGCGCTGCTGAAAAATCTGCCGCTGTATATCTACTGCTTTGACAGCGATAAGTACCTTGATGAACGCGGCTTCTATATTGATTTCTGGCGCGATATTCCGGCGCTCTATTCCAAAAATGCCAAAGGTGTTTTATCGCTTCTCGCGGACGGAAAAACGGCGCCGCCGGACAAAATTACGTCCTTTAAGAATGATTATGTCAACCAGCGCTTTGACAGCGTGACGGCTGTCTGGTGCGAAATCATTGACGAGATTATGCAGGGCAGGTACGATTACCGATATAATTATGAGCAAGCTTAAATCCTTTGCCTATCCGCATCTGCAGAAAATGCGGTATGCCGGGCTTATCAAAGAATTTAATAAAGCCAAACAGCAGCCGCCGGATGAACAGCAGATTCTGATGCTTTCCACTTCAAAAGGGAAGCTCGGCGGCAATCTCCTTGCGATTAAGGCGTATATTGAGCAGCACCAACTGCCGTATACCGTCACCGTGCGGACAGAGGATAATCTGCCCGATACGGCGGTGCTTGCCAAAGAGCTTGCGGCGGCAAAGTTCATTATGGTGGACGATTATGAGCCGATGGTGTATCCGCTGACGCTGCGCGACGGGCAGCATTTAATCCAGGTCTGGCACGCAATGGGCGCCTTTAAAAAATTCGGCTATGCCCGCGAAACTGCCGAACAAAATTCGCTGACGCATAAGAATTATACCGAGGCGATTGTTTCCTCAGCAGAATTAGTGCCGCTGTATGCGCGCTCCTTCGGCATCAGTGAAGAAAAGGTAAAGCCTGTCGGCACGCCGCGCACGGATGCGTTTTTTGATGCGGCGCATATTAAGAGCGTGCGGGAGCGGCTGTACGCTGCCATGCCGCAGCTGCAGGGCAAAAAGGTCTGCCTGTTTGCGCCGACCTTCCGCGGCAACAACGTCAACGACGGTTATTATCCCGAGAATTTTTTATCTGTTACCTCGCTGGCGGACAGCCTCGGCGATGACTGGGCGATTATCATCAAACTGCACCCATTCATCAAAAATCAGATGGTCATTCCCGATGCGTACTGTGAGCGGATTTTTGACTGCTCTGCCGAGCGGGAAATTAACGATTTGCTGTTCATTACCGATGTGCTTGTAACCGATTATTCCTCGGTGATATTTGAAAACGCCGTGATCGGTAATGCCTGCGTGCTGTATGCGCCGGATTTGGCGGAATACACGCGCGACAGAGGCTTTTATTTTGATTACAGCGACTACGCCTGCGGCGCAGTTGTGACTGAGGAAGCGCAGCTTGCTGCTGCTATTCAGAATGCAACAGCTGATGACGAACGAATGACAGCATTTAAAAAGCGCTTTGTGCCCCTTTGCGACGGGCACGCTACCGAGCGTTTTATCAATGAAATATTAGGAGGAAACCGCTGATATGGCGTATACACTATCTCAAAAATTTGCGGGCATGAAACCCTCCGCCACACGTGAAATTCTGAAGGTAACCAGCCAGCCCGGTATGATTGCCTTTGCCGGCGGCTCGCCTGCCGTGGCGGCGTTTCCGTGCGACGAGGTAACAAAATTATCCAATGAAATCTTAACGGAAAATCCGGTGTCGGCGCTGGTTTACGGCGTGTCTGAGGGCTATCAGCCGCTGCGCGATACCGTCAAAAAGTGGCTCAAAGAGCGCGAAAACGTCGGTACGGACGATGATACGGTGATTATCACCGCCGGCGGTACGCAGGTGATGGACTTAGCCTCGCGCATTCTCGGCAGTGAGGGCGATACCGTGATTTGTGAGGAACCGTCCTTTGTCGGCTCGCTCAACTGCTTCCGCTCCCACGGCTTCAAGCTCGCGGGCGTTCCGATTGATGACGACGGGATGAATATTGACGCGCTGGAAAAGGTCATTGCCGAAAATCCTGGCGCGAAGTTTATCTATACCATTCCGAATTTCCAGAACCCCGGCGGCACGACGCTTTCGCTTGAAAAGCGGAAAAGGATGTACGAGCTTGCCAAGGCGAACGATTTGGTGATTATTGAGGATAATCCGTACGGCAATCTGAGAGTGGCAGGGGAGGATGTTCCCGCTATCAAGAGCTTTGATACCGAGGGCATTGTGATTTACGCAGGTTCCTTCTCTAAGATTCTGGCACCCGGTATCCGCGTGGCGTATGCGGTGGTGCCGCAGAAGATGGCGGCAGCCTTCACGATTGCCAAGCAGGTGAGCGATGTGCATACCGGCGTGCTCAATCAGATGATTGTCTCCCGCTGGTTTGATGAATATGACGTCAACGCGCATATTGACCGCATCCGCGTGATTTACCGCGAAAAGCTGAATCTGATGTGCGACTGTCTGGATAAATACTGTCCGCAGCTCAGCTACGTCCGTCCCGAGGGCGGTCTGTTCATCTGGGCAAAGCTGCCCGAGGGTGTTGATATGCTCAGCTATGTCAAGCGCCTGCTTGATTTCAAGGTCGCCGTGGTGCCAGGCTCCAGCTTTATGACGGACGATACCGCACCGTGCGACTATATCCGCCTGAATTTCTCCACCCCGAGCGAGGAAAACATCGTCAAGGGCGTGCAGGCAATGGGCGAAGTACTAAAAGAATTCGGAGAATAAACGATGGCAGAAACGATTGAAAGAAAAAAACGTTCCTTATCCTTAATCCAGCCGACCTCCATTCCGACGCTTGGGAATTATCTCGGCGCGATGAAGGGCTGGGCTGGCTTCCAGCAGGATTTTGATACCATTTTCGGCATTGCCGATTTACACTCCATTACCGTGCGGCAGGAGCCGGCAAAGCTCCGTCAACAGACGGCGCAGCTGTATGCCATGCTGATGGCAGTCGGTCTGGACCCGAAGAAGGGCATTCTGTTTATCCAGTCGCATGTGCCGCAGCATTCGCAGCTGGCATGGCTGCTTAACTGTTATACCCAGTTCGGCGAGCTCAGCCGTATGACGCAGTTTAAGGATAAATCGGCGCAGCACGCCGATAACGTCAATGCCGGTCTGTTTACTTATCCGTGCCTGATGGCGGCGGATATTCTGCTGTACCAGGCGGATGTGGTGCCTGTCGGTGCCGACCAGAAGCAGCACCTCGAAATCACCAGAGATATTGCGGAGCGCTTTAACGGCGTGTACGGCAACGTCTTTACCGTGCCGGAGCCGTATATCCCGAAGGCAGGCGCGCGCGTGATGTCGCTGCAGAATCCGACGGCAAAGATGAGCAAGTCTGACCCGAACCCGAAGGGAACAGTCTATCTCACCGATGAGCCGAACGTGATTATGAAGAAATTTAAGGGCGCCGTAACGGACAGTGAAATGTCCGTTCATTACGCTGAGGGCAAGGACGGCATCAACAATCTGATGACCATTTATTCTGCCGTTACGGGCGAAAGTCTGGAAACGATTGAGCACGACTTTGCCGGTAAGGGCTACGGCGATTTCAAAAAGGCGGTCGGCGAAGCCGTCATCGCGGAGCTGGAGCCGGTGCAAAAGCGTTATCAGGAACTCCTGTCCGACAAGGCATACCTTGAGCAGTGCTGGACGAACGGCGCGGATATCGCCTCCCGTGTTGCCCAGAGAACGCTTACCAAAGCAATGAAAAAAATCGGCTTTGTTCTGAAATAAAGCCATACAAAGGAGATAATCAGTATGAAATTCAGCGAATTTCCCAAAGCGGTGATTAAAGAAAATGTGGATTACACCGTGAAAGAAATTACCAATGTCATCAAGCGTTACGGTCCGCGTGAATCGGGCAGTGAAAATTGCTATTCCGTGCAGAAGCATCTGAAAAAGGAAATGGATACCTTCTGCGATGAAACAGGCTTTGAAACCTATAAGATTGCGCCGAAGGCATTTCTGCATTTTACCAAGACGGTATCGGTGGCAGTATTTCTCGCTGTTGCCGTCTGCCTGCTGCTGGTGTATCTGAATATTTTCAGCGGTATCGGCGCTTCCGTTTTCTTCCTGCCGCACGTTATTGTCGGCGGTGTGATTTGCATCTCACTGTTCATCACGTTTTTGGAATTTCTGCTTTATAAGCAGTTCTGCGATGCGTTCTATAAGAAAAAGGAAGGTCATAATTTCTATGCTGTCCGCAAGCCGCGCGGCGAGGTGCAAAAGCGCATTGTCATCTCCGGCCACTGCGACGCCGCTTATGAATGGCGGCATCTCTATTATGCCAAGGAGCTGCACATGAAGCATCTGTTCGGCATTCTGATGGGCTGGGCCATCGGCGGTGCCTTTATTTCCGTGATTATCGCTGTTCTGGCGGTTGTTGCCAACTTTGCCGATATGGGCGCGTTCGGTGATTTCCTGCTGAACTACGGTTATTATTTCCATTGCTTTACCGCACTCGGTATGGTGTTCCTGTTCCTGTTTGTGGACTTTAAGACGATTGCCCCAGGTGCCAACGATAACCTGACGGGCACCTATGCCGCTGTCTGCGCTATCCGTATGCTGGATATGGCAGGTGTGGAATTCGAAAATACCGAGGTCGTCGCTATGGTCACAGACGGTGAGGAAGCCGGTCTGCGCGGCGCGAAGCAGTGGGCGAAGGACCACTACGATGAATATGTCAATTCCGGTGTGGAAACCGCGGTGCTCTGTGTGGATACCGTAGCGGACGAGGGCTTCCTCAATGTTTACAACAAGGATATGACGGGTACGGTGAAAAACAGTCCGGCATTTTCGCAGCTCGTGATGGATGCTGCCAAGGACGCCGGCCACGACGATTTGAAGTTTGCCAGCGTGTTCTTCGGTTCGTCAGATGCCGCTGCTTTCTCGCAGGCAAAGATTACGGCAACCTGCCTTTCGGCAATGGACCCGTCGCCGGCAGACTATTACCATAACAGACGCGATACGGCGGACAGATTAAATCCTGATGTCATTCAGTCAGGCTATGAAGTGGTCCTTTCCACTATCCTGAAATTTGATGAAACAGGATTGAGTGAATAATCAACACAGTAAAAAAGACAGGCAATGCCTGTCTTTTTCTTATACCATTTTTTCGGGATGGAATACCTTGTCGAATTCCTGCTCCGTTAAATAGCCGAGCGCTACGCACGCTTCTTTGAGCGAGATGTTTTCTCGGTATGCTTTCTTTGCCGTTTTAGCGGCGTTTTCGTAGCCGATGTACGGGTTGAGCGCTGTGACCAGCATCAGCGAACGCTGTAGATTTTCCTGCATTTTACCCTCATTTGCCGTAATGCCGACGGCGCAGTTTTGGTGAAACGAGGTAATGCTTTCTGCCAGCAGCCTTACGCTTTGCAAAAAGTTGTAAATGAGTACGGGCATAAAGACGTTCAGCTCAAAATTGCCCTGGCTTGCCGCAAAGCCGACGGCGGCGTCGTTGCCCATCACCTGCACGGCAACCATCGTCACGGCTTCGCACTGCGTGGGGTTTACCTTGCCCGGCATAATGGAGGAGCCTGGTTCGTTTTCGGGAATGGTGATTTCGCCGAGTCCGAGCCGCGGACCGCTTGCCAGCCAGCGTACGTCGTTTGCAATTTTCATCATATCCGCCGCAAGTGCTTTCAGCGCACCGTGCGCGAATACCAGCTCGTCCTTGGAGGTCAGCGCGTGGAATTTGTTCGGCGCGGTAATAAAGTCCTTGCCGGTGATGTCCGAAACGGCTTTAGCCACAGCTTCATCAAATCCCTGCGGCGCGTTCAGCCCCGTACCGACTGCCGTGCCGCCGAGCGCTAATTCCTTCAGCTCGGGTAATGCGCGCTGCAGCAGGCGGCAATCCTTTTCCAGACTGCTGCGCCAGCCGCTGATTTCCTGTGCAAAGGTAATCGGCGTAGCGTCCTGTAGGTGCGTTCTGCCGCTTTTGACGGTGCTTTGGTATTTATCTTCCAGCGCCTTAAAGGTATCTATCAGTTCTCCTACGGCAGGGAGGAGCTTGTCCTCAATTTCGAGCACCGCTGCAATGCTCATCGCGGTCGGGAAGGTATCGTTCGAGCTCTGGCTCATATTGATGTCATCGTTCGGGTGACAAAGTGCCTTGCCCGCCAGCTCGTTAGCGCGCGCGGCAATGACCTCGTTTGTGTTCATATTGCTCTGCGTGCCGCTGCCAGTCTGCCATACCACGAGCGGAAAATGCTCGTTCAGCCTGCCGTCAATCACCTCGTCACACGCTTTTAAAATCACGTCCAACTTTTCCTCTGTCATCTTTTCCGGCTTTAACCGGCGGTTGGCGAGTGCCGCCGCTTTTTTCAAAATGCCAAAGGCGTGGATGATTTCCGCCGGCATCGTTTCAATGCCGACGCCGATTAAAAAATTCTCGTGCGAACGCTGTGTCTGCGCGCCCCAATATTTATCGCAGGGTACCTTTACTTCGCCCATGGAATCGTGCTCAATGCGGTAGTCCATAAGAATACCTCCTGTTCAATAGGTTAAAATTATTATATAAAAAATGTACGGTATAATCAAGTGCCATTGCAGGATAATACCGTTTATTTTCAACAAAATTGCACAAAATCATAAACTGTAAGGACACAACCTTTTACGCATATGTTATTGCATTAAAGCGCTAAAAGTGATAAAATAATGCTTGTATTAATTTTGTCAGGGAGGGCAGAATCATGGCAGAATATCAAAAAATGACGCGTGAAGCGCTGCTGGCGGAGCAGCAAATGCTTCTGGAACGATATAAGAATTATCAGGCAATGGGGCTGAAGCTCGATATGTCGCGCGGCAAGCCCGGCAAGGAGCAGCTCGATTTATCGATGGCGCTCCTGCAGGATACGGATTACATAGAGGACGGCATTGATTTAAGAAACTACGGTATTATCGACGGTATTCCGAGCTGTAAAAAACTGTTTGCGGATTTGCTCGGCGTCTCGCCCGATAATATCCTAATGGGACCGAACGCCAGCCTCTCGCTGATGTACGATTATATTGCGCAGTGCTGCTCGCACGGCGTGCTCGGCGGTACTCCGTGGGGCAAGCTGCCGAAGGTGAAGTTTCTGTGCCCTGTGCCGGGTTACGACAGGCATTTTACCATTCTTGAATACTTTGGCATTGAAATGATTAATGTTGCGATGCAATCCGACGGACCTGATATGGACGCAATTGAGGAACTGATTAAGGACGAAGCCGTCAAGGGTATGTTCTGTGTGCCGAAATATTCCAACCCGCAGGGCATCACCTATTCCGATGAGGTCGTGCGCCGCATTGCCGCCTTAAAGCCGGCGGCAAAGGATTTTCGCATTATCTGGGATAACGCTTACTGTATTCACGAGATTTATGAGGAGAGCGATGAGCTACTCAATATCTTTGACGTTCTGCCTCAATACGGCAATGACGATATGGTCATTGAGGTGTGCTCTACCTCTAAGATGACCTTCCCAGGCGCCGGTATTTCTGCCTTAGCGGCAAGCGACGCGAATATTGCCGACATCCGAAACCGTCTGAACTGCCAGACAATTAGTTATGATAAAATGAACCAGCACCGTCACGCCAAGTTCTTCGGCGACGTAGAGGGCATGAAGGCGCATATGCAAAAGCACGCCGCCATCCTCAAGCCGAAGTTTGAAATGGTGCTCGACCATCTGGAAAACGAGCTGGGCGGCAAGGGCATTGCCTCATGGATTAAACCGCGCGGCGGCTACTTCATCAGCCTTGACGTGATGAACGGCTGCGCCAAGCGCACGGGCGAGCTTTGCCGCGAGGCAGGCGTGGTGCTGACCACCGTCGGCGCGACCTATCCTTACGGCAAGGATCCGAACAACAGCAATATCCGTATTGCCCCGTCGCTGCCTCCTGTGGAGGAGCTGGATTTGGCGGCGCAGATTCTCTGCGTCAGCGTCAGATTGGCGTGCCTTGAAAAGCTGTTAGCAAAATAAATTAACGGAGTGGTAAATGGATGAACATCGGAGCCTCTACCTCCTGCTTTTATCCGATGGAAACGGAAAAGTCGCTGGATAAGGTGATTTCTCTCGGCTTTCGGAAAACGGAAATATTTTTTAATACCCAGTCCGAGCTGGCGCCGGCGTTCGTCGGGGAGATGAAACGGGCTGCCGATGCTGCCGGGGTGCAGGTTTTATCTGTGCATCCGTATTCCTCGGCGCTGGAGAATATGTGCATCTTCGGCGAATACCAAAGACGGTATGAGGATTTTATCGGCGTATATGAGCAGCATTGCCACGCGGCGGCGCTGCTCGGCGCAAAAATTGTCGTCATTCACGGCGCGCTGGACAAACGAAAGATTGCCCTGCCGGATGAGCTGTATTTTGAGCGCTTTCGTTCGCTGGTGGAAATCGGCAAGCGCGAGGGCGTGATGGTCTGCCAGGAAAACGTGAACCTCTTTAAGAGCCAGCATATCGCCTTTATGCAGAAAATGCGTGAAGCGCTCGGCAACGATTTTCATATGGTGTTTGATATCAAGCAGGCAATCCGCGCCGGTTATGACCCGTTTGATTTCTTAGAGGCAATGAAGCACGAAATCGTGCATGTTCACCTTAGCGATAATCATCTGCCAGATGCAGACTGCCTGCCGCCCGGCAGAGGTAACTTTGATTTTCAGCGGCTGTTTGATACGCTGAATGCCGTCAGCTACAGCGGCGATTATGTGATTGAAATTTATTCAAAAGGCTTTGATGTGGCAAAGGAGCTGCAGTTCAGCAAGGAGTATTTTGAACGCTTTTAACGATGAAAAAACTAACGGATAAGAAAAAGGGAATACTCTGTATTTTATTTTCCGCCTTCTGCTTTTCGGGAATGAGCTCGTTTATTCATTTGTCGGGCGATTTGCCGACACCGCAGAAGGTGTTTTTCCGTAACCTTGTCGCGCTGTTTTTCGCTTCAGCAGTGCTGCTGAAACGGCGTGAGCCGTTCCGCCCGACGAAGGGAACGATGCCGTATCATCTGCTGCGCTCTGCGGCAGGGCTGCTCGGCGTGTTCGGCAATTTTTATGCCACCACGCATATGGCGCATACTGCCGATGCGGCAATGCTGAATAAACTCTCGCCGTTTTTTACGCTGGTTTTCTCTGCTGTCTTTTTAAAGGAGCGCGTTAAGCCGAAGCAGGCACTGGCAATATGCGGCGCGTTTGCCGGTGCGATGCTGGTGATAAAGCCGACCTTCGGCAATACGGAGCTGCTGCCGTCGCTCGCGGGCTTCGTCGGCGGTGGCGATCTCCCGCCCGGCCAGCTTCGCGAGCTGCACGGCCCGCTCCACCAGCATGACGTTCGTGGCGATGATCTTGTTGCCGTCGGCGTCCTTGCCGTACATGACGTTGTCCTCCAGACCGACCCGCAGACCGTCGCAGCCCAGAGCCAGACCGGCCAGCATCATGGGCATGTGGGCCTTGCCGATGCCGGAAACGGACCAGGTGGCGCCCTCAGGCAGTTTGCTGACCATGAAGGCCAGGTTCCCGGCGGTGCCGGGCATGGAGCCGCCGACACCCATGATAAACTGGATGTGGGGGGGCTTCGGGATGCCGTGCTTGTTCACATAGTACATGACGCTGTCAATGTGACCGGTATCGAACACCTCAAATTCGGGCTTCACGTCCTGCTTGACCACTTCCTGGGCCAGCAGATTCAGGAACCGGGGGCTGTTTTCAAAGATGTAGCTGTTGGCCCAGTTCAGCGTGTTGGGGTCAAAGGAGCACATCTCAGGCTTCAAAGCACCCAGGTGCTGCAGCCGCTTATAGTCCTCATATTCGCCGCCGGAGGTGGTCAGGTTCAAAACGATGTCCACACCGGCTTCCTTACAGTATTTCCGGCTCAGTTCCACAGTCTCGGTGAACTTTTCCAGGCTCATGGACTTGTAGCCGATCTGCATCACGCCGTCAACTTCCTTGTCCTCACGGACATGGATGTGGGCCACGGAAGCGCCGGCCTTGGCGACCTCCACCACCTGGCGGGCAATCTCTTCGGGGGTGTAGGGGACCGTGGGGGCCTGGGCCTTTTTGGTGCCGGCGCCGCACAGACAGCACTGGATGATGATTTTGTTGGACTTAGACATGATATCGTACCTTCCCTTTCTATATCCTTAAAGCATTTCAATGACGGTGGCCTGGCCCATGCCGCCTGCGATGCACAGGGTGGCAAGACCGTACTTCAGGCCCCGGCGCTTCATTTCGTACATCAGGGTCACGATGATCCGGGAGCCGGAGGAGCCCACGGGATGGCCCAGGGCGATGGCGCCGCCGTTGACGTTGAT
>CALGGQ010000086.1 GCA_937915775.1 uncultured Clostridia bacterium
TTTTTCCTATCAAAAAAGCGGCTCTTTACTATACTGACTGGCCTTATTTTGCTGGTGGACCTGGCATTTCTGCTAAGGCATAAGGAAACCGGATTGATTGAAGCAGTCCCGATACTAGCAGGCATTGTGATGCTGAATATAACACTACTGAGGAGGGAGCGCATTGAAGCTGCACGAACAACTGAACACGCTTAACAGCTATCCCTTTCATATGCCGGGGCACAAGCGCAATCCGAAATTCGGCATTATCGGCAGTGAAATTGACATCACAGAAATAGACGGCTTTGACAACCTGCACGATGCAAAGGGCGTTCTGCTGGCGCTTGAGGAGCGATTGCAGGCGCACTATAAAAGTAAAAAATCCTTTTTGCTGGTCGGCGGCTCTACGCTCGGCATTCTCGCTGCCGTTTTTGCCGTCTGCAACGAGGGTGACACGGTAATTATCGCCCGCAACTGCCACAAGAGCGTTTATTCCGCCTGCCTGCTGCGGCATCTCAAAGTGGTTTATCTTGAGCCGGATTTTGACTATGTCAACTGCTGTTACACGAGCATCCGGCAGGAAACAGTCAACCGCGTACTGCGCGAGCATCCCGAGGCGGCGGCAATGGTGATTACCTCCCCGACCTATGAGGGCAGAAGCAGTAATATTCAGTGTTCCGTCCCGCTCATCATTGACGCAGCGCACGGCGCGCACCTCGGCATCTCCCACTTCCCGGCTTATCCCAAGGGCAGCATCGTCGTATCGAGCCTGCACAAAACGCTGCCTGCACTCACGCAGACAGCCGTGCTGAATGTTTATGACAGCGCCTATTCTGCCAAGGTAAAGCGCTATCTTGATATCTTTGAAACCAGCTCTCCGAGTTATGTACTGATGAATTCCGTATCCGTCTGCTGCGACGTGATGGAGGATGAAAAGCTGTTCCGTGCATACTACAAAATGCTAACCGATTTCCGCCAGATTGATTTGTATGCACTGCATTTAAAATACAGCGACGATATTTCCAAAATCGTCATTTCCACCGAAAACACGGCGCTGAGCGGTAAAGAACTCGCCGATGTCCTGCGTAGAAAATACGGCATAGAATGCGAAATGGCAAGCCTGAATTACATCGTACTGATAACCTCCGTCGGCGATGAACAGGAAGCCTTTGACCGGCTGGAAGCGGCACTGCTGGAAATTGACGCGACGCTGATGCAAAAGGCGGAGCCGATTCACAAAAAGCCGCCCGTGCCGCTTGACGGCAACACGATTGAATACCCGCAAAGCACGCAGGAAACGCCAATTCGGGAAGCCGCCGGCAAAACAGCAGCGGAATTCGTCTTTGCCTATCCGCCGGATATTCCGATTCTCGT
>CALGGQ010000087.1 GCA_937915775.1 uncultured Clostridia bacterium
TGGAGTTCAGACGTGTGCTCTTCCGATCTGCCAGTCGCCGTCCATCTCGTTGCCGAGGCACCAGAGCTTGACGTTCCACGGCTCTTTGAAGCCGTGAGCAATACGCAAATCCGCCCAGGCGGAATTGCCCTTATGATTCATATATTCCACGAGATTGCGGGCTTCCTCCGCCCCTCTCGTGCCGAGGTTGACCGCCATCATACAGTCCGTATTCGCCTTGCGGCACCACTGCATAAACTCGTTTGTGCCGAAGGTATTGGGCTCCGTCGTGCCCCAGGCTAAATCAAGGCGCTTCGGTCTGTCGACAACGGGGCCGACGCCGTCCTCCCAGTTGTAGCCGGAAACGAAGTTGCCGCCGGGATAACGCACTACGGGCACGTCCAGTTCTCTGACCATCTCGATTACATCCTGACGGAAGCCGTTTTCGTCTGCCGTCGGATGTCCCGGCTCATAAATACCGCCGTAGACCGCTCTGCCGAGGTGCTCAATAAACGAGCCGTAAATGCGTCTGTCAATTTCACCGATTTTAAATTCCCTTGCCAGCGTCATTTTAGCCTTCATAGTATTTTACCAGCCTTTCATATTCCTCATCTGTAATTGACAGCACGGAGCCGTGCCGCGGACGGAAGGATAAATCAAAATCCTCCACCGCTTCAAAATGCAGCATATCCGTCGTCCTTTGCATAAAATATCTGCCGTCGGTATACATATCCATAATCATCAGATAGGTATCCGTGTCGTTCAGACGGTAAATACAGTTGCCCTCTACGTTTCGATCGGTACAGGCAACCTGATTGTGCGCGTATTCGCGGTATGGTCCGCACAGGCTGTCAGCCGTCACGCAGCAGATGGTTTTATGGCACTCATCTTTATAATACATATAATAAGTGCCGTCCTTTTCCATAATATCGGCGTCAATCGCATCCAGCCCGTTTGACGGATGAAAGAGCGGCTGCGGCGCTGAATAGGATTGAAAATCATCGGTGTACGAATACCAGATAGAGAGCGGCAAATCACTGCCGACGTTATACACAGAATAATAGACAAAAAAGGCGCCCTTTTCCCTGTCATAAAGCGCTTCCGGCGCCCAGATTTTATCCGCTTTTTCCGTCTCGGCAAAGAGGTGAAAATCAACGGCACACTCGTTCTCCCAGTGCAGTAAATCCCTGCTGTGCCAGCTGATAACGCCGTGGTTGGAGCACCAGCCGTCAGAGGATTTCATATCCGTGGCTATGATAAAGTAACCGCCGTTTTCATCCCGTAAAATAAACGGGTCGCGGCAGCAGCCGGTACCTTGCGTCTGGCGGATAACGGGCTGATTGCCGTTGAGCGGACGGAAGTGATAACCGTCCTCACTGACGGCAAAGCAAATCCGCTCGTGCTCGGGCTCGTTGCCCGTGAAATAACAAAAAAGATATTTAGCCATAAGTATAGTAAAATGCAGGGGCGGGACGCGCCCCTGCTAATGCTTCAAGATTATTCGACCGTAACCACCTTGGCGAGGTTACGCGGTTTGTCAACATCCAGACCTTTATCGCTGGAAACATAGTAAGCGAGCAGCTGCATCGCCGTTACGGCAGGAATTGCCATAAAGTCATCGCGGAGGTCGGGCAGCTCAAAGGAGCATTCCACATCCTTATTCTGCAGCGAGCGCTTGATGAAGGTCAGCACCTTGGCGCCTCTCGACTGCACCTCACGGATATTCGATACCTGCTTGCTCATCAAAGCGTCCTGCGTGAGCAGCGCGATAACCGGCGTATCCTCGGTAATCAGCGCAATCGTGCCATGCTTGAGTTCGCCGGAGGCAAACGCTTCGGAATGGATATACGAGATTTCTTTCAGCTTCAGCGAAGCCTCCAGCAGCGTCGGATAATCCAGTCCCCTGCCAATCATGAAGGTATGCTCCGCTGTCAGCAGACCGTTTGACAGATGGTGTACTGCGTCACGGCGGTTCAGCACGTCCTCAACGGCTGCCGGAATCTTCGCCAGTTCCGCTATAAAAGCAGCCGTTTCCTCCTCGTTCAGTCTGCCGCGGAGATATGCCATCTTGGCGCAGATGAGGTAGAATACCGCCACCTGCGTGGTATACGCCTTGGTGGAAGCAACGGCGATTTCCGGACCGGCGTTGGTGTAGATAACATTTTCGCTCTCACGCGCAATCGTCGAACCCTTGACGTTGACGATGGAGAGGGAGCGCGCACCCTTTCTTCTGGCATATTTCAGCGCTTCCAGCGTATCAATCGTCTCGCCGCTCTGGGATACGCAGATAACGAGCGTTCTCTCGTTGATAATCGGCTCTTTATACATATACTCGCTCGCCATATTAACCGTGACGGGAACACCGCAGGTCTTTTCGATGATATGTTTACCGATTAAGCCGGCGTGCATCGCGGTGCCGCAGGCAATGACGGTAATGTTATCGCATTCGGTGAAGATGCTGTCGTCCACCTTTTCCTCGGAAAAGTCCGGCTTGCCGTCTTTGATGCGGCTTTCAATCGTCTTGGTAATCACCTCGGGCTGCTCCATAATTTCCTTTTCCATATAGAAAGGATAGCCCTTTTTGCCGCTGTTCTTGATATCCCAGTCAAGCGTGAGCATTTTCGGCGCAACGGTATTGCCCTTAAAATCGGTCACCTCAATGCCGTCCCCGGTAAGATGCGCAATCGTCAGCTCGGGCAGTACGAAATAGTTCTCGCTATATTCGCCGATTGCCATAATATCGGAAGCAATATAGGTGCCGTCCTCATTCTGACAGCAAATAATCGGGGATACGTTACGAACGGCAAAGATTTCGTTCGGAATATCGTCGAACATAATTGCCAGACCGAAGGTGCCGCTGATTTCCTTCACGGCGCTGATAATCGCCTTCTTCGGATCGCCGTCATAATAGTTATCAATCAGAGCGGCAACGACCTCGCTGTCCGTCTCGGAACGGAGCTTGGACGCAATACCGAGCTGGTTTTTAATAGCGGCATAATTCTCAATAATGCCGTTATGTACCAGCGTCACGTTGCCGAATTTATGCGGATGGGAATTCGCGTCGCACACGCCGCCGTGGGTTGCCCAGCGGGTATGCCCGATACCTCCGTAGAGAGGAGAGGAAATCCCTTTGGTGAGCTCTCTGAGGGCGCTGACACGGCCGGCTTTCTTGATAATTTCGATATCTTTTCCATTATGAAAAGCAATACCGGCACTGTCATAACCGCGGTACTCCAATCGTTCCAAACTGTTTAATAATATACTGAGGGTATCATTGGATCCGATATATCCAACAATTCCACACATTTAAATTCTCAACTTTCTTTTAAAATTACTGTGGTAGTAAACCCCTCACAGCGTATTTGTTTTGAGATTACTCTCATATTTGCCGCTGTGTTCGCCTGGGATGCTGCGTAAGGGCGTCCGCCGAAACTCTCGATAACCCTTATCCTCGTTAACCTCTCTGTATAGGTGCTTGGCGCTAGTAAAGAATATTATCTATCATTCGTATGTCAAAGAACAACAAGGTAATTATAAGGTATCGGCATGAAAAAGAAAATATCATTTTTCTGAAAATAAATGAAAAAGAGGCTTTGCGCCTCTTCGCTATTTAATGATGACCGATCCACCGATAAACTCACGAACGATGGAGTTGTTAACGATATCGTTGTCGTCATAGACCAAATCGAAGTACTTCAGGAAGTTCAGCATCCGCTGGGCTTCTCCGTATTCCGGTTGACTTCGTTTGATCCGTTTCAGTAAAGGTTCCGCATACTTCTTGATCACGGCCAGCTCGTAGATGCAGTTGGAGTTAAAGAAGACGTCCGCCTGGGAGTTATATGGGAAGATGTTCGCATCTTCACTGGCTCTTACCTTCGGCCAACTCTGGAAGGTTCCTTCTGCACTGCGGTCACGGAATTTGTAGTCGCGGACGATCCTTCTTAATAATCGGGCATCGGTCGTGGAAATACGGTTGTGATGGTCAATGGAGATCGGAGTGAACGGTGAAATGTAGATCTTGAACTTGTCTTTCGCGTCGATGTTCTCCGTCAGTTTTTCATTCATCGCATGAATTCCCTCGATAACAACCAGCTGATTCTTTTCCAATCTGGTAATCCGCTTGCCATAGACTTTGCCCGGAATACTGAAATCATAGGTTGGTAAGTCTACTTCCTTGCCGTCCAGAAGATCCTGCATCTGCTGCATGAAGAGATCGGTATCGATCGCATTGATGCTCTCCAAATCCACTTCGCCGAATTCATCGTAGACTCTTTCATGGAATTCCTTGTAGTAGTCGTCTGTTCCCATATAGAGCGTCTTGAAACCGTTGACACCTAACTGGATGCATAAACGTTTGGCAAAGGTGGTCTTGCCGCTGGAAGAAGGTCCGCAGATCAGCACGATCCGGCTGCCTCTCTCTTTGATACTGTCCGCAATGTCGCTGATTTTCTTTTCGTGCAGGGCTTCCTGTAAGAGAAATAGATCTGAGATGCTTCCGTCAATGATCTTTTCATTTAAATCACAGACGAAGTTGACATTCATCAGCTGTCCCCACCGAGTAGCTTCCCGGAAGGCATCATAAAGAAGTTCCTGCTCTTCATATGGTGCAATCTCCAGTGGGTTTTTCTGGTGCGGAAAGCGCAGAATCAGTCCGTTCCGGTAGGAATTCAGCTCAAAGAACTGCAGATAGCCGGTGGACGGAACTAAAAAGTTATAGAAGATCTGTACTTCATCTTCCAGTGAGTAGATCTCGATATCGTCAATATTGGTGATGCTGTCCAGAAGTTTATAGGTCTCTTCCTGTTTTAATTCCTTGGCCAGCTTCATGGCAGCGTTCTTGGATAAGTGTTCCTTGTTGATGGGAATATCCTTTTCGACCAGTTCCCGCATGTGGGCTTTGATCTGATCCAGTGTCTCCTGATCTGCCTTATGGGTCATGGTGAGGAAAAGGCCTTTGTTCAGCGAATTTTTGACCGTAACTAGTACTTTTTTACCTAAAATATCATGTACCGATTTAATGAACAGCAGGATCAAACTGTTCTGATAGACCAGCCAGGCTTCCTGTGAACGCACGTCTAAGAATTCGATAACGGAGTCATGGGTAAGGGTATGGGTCAGAGCTCGATAGGCATTATCCAGCTTTGCTACATAGACAGGATAAGGAAGCTCATTTCTGACATCGTTCAGAATCACTTCCAGGGGTGTGTTCTCTTCATAGAAGAGTTCACGGTTATTAATATTCGCAATGGTAACTTTATACATCAAAAGTTCCTCCTTTGAGTTTTATTGTCTGTATTTTTAAAGGTTTATTTCCTGCTAATATTGTATAATGAAAATGATGAGGTGTCCAATATGTTAGAAACAGGAATCAAAGCGCCGGACTTTACGCTTCCGGATCAGAATGGAGTAAACCATTCTCTGAGCGACTATCTTGGTCAGAAGGTGATCCTTTATTTCTATCCGAAAGACAATACTTCCGGATGTACGAAACAGGCCTGCAATTTCAGTGAATTACGGCCGCAGTTTACCGAGAAGAATGCCGTCATCCTTGGTGTCAGCAAGGACTCCGTTGCTTCGCATAAGAAGTTTGCAGAGAAGTTTCATCTGAACTTTACTTTGCTGTCGGATAGTGAGGTGGAAGTTATTAAGCTGTATGATGTCTGGGCGAAGAAGAATATGTACGGCAAAGAGGTCTACGGTGTAGTGAGAAGCACGTATCTGATCAATGAGGAAGGCGTGATTGAGAAAGCCTTCCAGAAAGTCAATGCCGGAAATAATCCGCAGGAGATGCTGAATGAGATCGGATAAGGAAAAGGTGTTATTTGTCTATAATCCGTATTCCGGGCAGGTACAGATACGGAATTATCTGTGGGATATCCTGAATATCCTTTCCATGGAGGATTATGATCTGACAGTAAAGCCGACCACAGACCGCATGGATGCCTATGAGATCGTAAAGGAGACCGGCAAATATTATTCTAGGGTGATCTGCAGCGGCGGAGACGGGACCCTGGATGAGGTGGTGGCAGGGATCATGGTGCGCAT
>CALGGQ010000088.1 GCA_937915775.1 uncultured Clostridia bacterium
TGATGACGGTCTACCTCTCCACCCCCATCGCGAAGCTGCTTCTGGACAACCCCACCACCGTGAGCCTGTTCCAGCAGGAGCTCGCCCCCATCACCGGCCGCGGCGTCCGGGTCGTCTTCACCGACGAGCCCAAGCCCGCCGCCTCCGCGCCGGACATGTCCAAGCTGGACGAGCTGAAAAAATTCCCGAATTTCAAAATCGAATGATATAGGAGAACGAAACTATGGCGAGAAATAAATTCACCGGCGGCGGCTACGGCGAGCCGCTGCACAACGAGGCAATCGGCGCCATGAGCTATGATATTCTGCCGGGACCGCGTTATGACGCGATGGACGGCGTTTACGTCCTTGCCGATAAAAAAGCGGATATTGAAAAGATTACCGCCCTGCAAAAGCAGTTGGCGCAGCACCCGAGCGACCGTGAAACCTCAACGGTATGTGTAGTGTATCTCACCAAATCCGGCAAAAAGACAGTGCGCTGGTACTCCGTTAAGAGCAAAAAGGTGGAGGACGCGCTCCTCTCCCTGACCGATACCGAGGCGTTTAAGGAAACCTACAGCGACCTGCTGCTCGGCACGGATAACAGCCGGCTGGCAGAAAAGTCGAAGCAGCTGGGCTACACGATGTACCAGTTATACGGCTACCTGTCCGGCGACATTGGTGATCTGGAGGATTTCAAACAGCTCTTTGCTGAGAGTGAGGCAACATTTATGCCGTTTTATGCCGACACTGTGAATGACATCTCCGGCGTGCCGGTAGAGAATACCAAAGCGCTGCGGGAAGCGCTGGTGCAGGATATGAACGAGGCAACCTACCTTGACCGCTACCGCGCGCAGGAAACCGAGCTCGGCGTGCTCTCTTTCAGCGCACCGCCGGAGCAGGTTGATGACAGCGGCGAATATATAGGCGACATCATGGATGCACCCTTCGGCACATATGAATACCGCGTCTATCCCTCGATGAAAAACACGGTGGCGTACCTGACAAAGGCAGGCGTAATTACCGGCAAAGAGACGTTGTTCCCCGTGCAGCCCGAAAGCGCCTACGTAGTGAAAATCAGCGATTTTACCGAGAACCGCGGGTGGACGGTTACGGGCATGGAAAACGCTATCCTCTTCTCCGCCTTCACGGCAGGGGTTGACGCGCTGGATAACGAGGTCGCGTATTTCAAAGGCGACGAGCTCATGAGTCCGCTGAAAAACCTGAAGGACTATTTCGGCAATAATGAGATTACCGACAAAGCGCAGCTGCAGCAGCTGATGGGTGCTTCCCGCGCCTATGCGCTCGCAAAGGACGATGACTATATGGTTTGCTACCGCTACCGCGATTCCTTCGGCACCGAGTGGTATCAGTTTATGCTGATTTACGGCAGCGAGTATCCGATAGGATGATGTACTTCAAATGAATGATAGTTTGTAATTAAAGTTAGGGACTGCCTCCTGTGAGACAGTCCCTTTATTTTAGATAATGTATGGAAAATATGTCCGTCACCGGAAACGCTGAGAGGGCGTTAATCCTGCAGCGTTCGGGAACGGATGGAGCTGAAAAAGGAAGCGTACTTCTTCTTCTCCGCATTCAGGCAGGCGATATAAAACGTTTCATATGCCTCCGGCTCCTCAATCGGAATGGCAATGCGGTTGTCGCTGACAGGGGAGGAAAGCATAAATTTATCTGTCGTAAAGCACGGAAAATCAGTCCCGCGCACCAGCTCCGCCAGTGAATCCATCGTGTTCTGAATTAAAAAATTGGCGCCCTTCATCTTATCGTGGCACAGCTCCTTCCAGCAGCCGACATGCTCAAACAGCAGAAAGCTTTCACCCTCGAAATCATTAAACGTAATATAATCTCTCTTGGCAAGCCGGTGCGTTTTCGGCACCGAAATATACAGATGCTCGCTGATAAAGCGCTGGCAGAACAGCTCCTCGCTCTCTGTCGGCTTATTTAATATGCCGATTTGATAGGTGCTGTCCAGCAGCCCTGCCTCAATGTCGTTTAACTCCGCCAGTCCCGAGGTAATCAGCATATCGCCGAAGTGCTCCTGCAGTAGCGGCATCAGCGCGCTCATCGGGTACGGCGCGCACGAGCCGACGGTGATGCTGTGCCGGCTTTGGTCAAACGCTTTGATACGGCGCACCATCCCGCTGTTCAGGCTGAGCAGCTCGGCAGCGAGCTTTGCCGCAAGCTCACCCGTTTCGTTCAGCGCAATCTTTGCCTTGTCCCTGTCAAAGAGCGAAACGCCGAGCTCCTCCTCTATCTTTTTCATTGAGCGGCTGAGCGCCGGCTGCGAAATGTGCAGCGCCTGAGCTGCTTTCGAGAGCGTGCCGTGTTCGGCAAATGCACACAGCTGTTCCAGCAAATAAATCTCTATTATCGTATCACCTATAAATAATAGTTATAACTCTATGCGTAATTGGCATTTTACTTTACCTTAATATTAGCATATAATAAGGCTGTAATCAACAGTAACTTATAACCCGGAGGTAACAATATGTCGAAAAATCTGGTTTTATATTTTTCCGTTTACGGCACGGCGAAAGCGGTTGCCGAGGAAATTGCCGCGCAGACGGGTGCCGATTTAACGGAAATCGAGCCGGTTATTCCTTATGACAGTAACCGCGCGAATTACAACGCCCTTGCCGCCTATGCGAAAAAGGAGCATGATGAGGACCGGCGTCCCGCCATCAAAAATGAAATCAATATTGCGGATTACGACAATATCTTTATCGGCTATCCGATGTGGTGGTACACCTTTCCGATGATTCTCTATACGCTGTTTGATGCGTACGATTTCAGCGGTAAGACGCTTATTCCGTTCAATACGCATATGGGCAGCTCTGACGGCGGCACTTACAAAACGATTGCAGCGCTTGAGCCGAACGCCAAAATCCTGAAAGGTCTGCCGGTGGAGATGTCCGCAGCGGAGCAGGGCTGCGAAAAGGCAGTTGCCGCGTGGCTGACTTCACTTGATTTATAAGAAGGTTTTCAAAGGAACGGCTTTACTTTTTCTTATCCCACCAAGGTCTGTTTCGGCGAAAACGCCGCCAAGGAAAATCCGGCAAAAGCCCTGGCGCCGTACGGGAACACCGTATTGCTGACCTATGGCGGCGGTGCGATTAAAAGAACGCCCGGCTGCTGTAAAAAGCTGACGGACGAAGAATGAATGGAAATACTAAATGAATGTAAATAAAGGAAAGGAGTAATACGATGGATTTTGTTACATTAAACACAGGAGCAAAAATGCCGCTGGAGGGCTTCGGCGTCTTTCAGATTCCCGATGCCGCCGAATGCGAGCAGGTGGTTTATGACGCCGTCAAAACCGGCTACCGGCTGATTGATACCGCTGCTGCCTATATGAATGAGGAGGCCGTCGGCAAGGCTGTGGCAAGAGCGATGGCAGACGGACTTGCCACAAGAGAGGAGCTCTTTATCACTACCAAGGTGTGGGTTACCGATATGAAGAATGAGGACACCGCCTACGAAGCGGTCAAGACCTCGCTGAAGAAACTCGCGTTGCCGTATGTTGACCTTATCCTGCTGCACCAGCCGATGGGCGATTATTTTGCCGCTTACAGAGGACTCGAAAAAGCATACAAGGAAGGCTTAACGAAAGCAATCGGCGTGTCGAATTTCTATCCTGCCATTCTGACGAATTTCTGCAAATTTGTTGAAGTGACGCCCGCTGTTAATCAGGTGGAGCTGCATCCGTTCTTTGCCCAGGCAGGCGCGATTGAAAATATGAAGGCGCTCGGCGTAGCGCCGCAGGCGTGGGGACCGCTTGCAGAGGGTAAGCACGGCATCTTTACCGACCCGGCGCTTGTCGCCATCGGCGAAAAATACGGCAAGTCCGCTGCGCAGGTCGTTCTTCGCTGGAACACGCAGCGTGGCGTTTCCGTTCTGCCGAAATCCGTTCATGTGAATAGAATGGAGCAGAATATCAATATCTGGGATTTCACCCTTACCGATGAGGAGATGGCGACGGTGGCAGCTAAGGATTTAGGCCACAGCGAAATTGTTGACCACAGCGACGTGAACTTTGTCAACTATATTATCAATATGTAAAGGATGATTATTATGAAAAAAATCATTTCTCTGTTATTAACGATAGGCATTTTGTTTGCCTTTTCCGCGTGCGCTGCCGGCGGTGAGGCGCCTACTGCGACTGACGCGGCAACATCAGCCGTAACCCAAGCTGAAACGGCAGCTGCTACCGAAGCGGACACAACGAGCGAAGCTGCGGGAGAGGCAAAAATCCTCACCATCTATTTCAGCTCCGCTAATACGGTTGACGCGACAAGCTCTGCCACCCCGTATGATGACGGTGTTGCCGCCACACAGTACCTCGCCGAGTATATTCACGGCAAGGTCGGCGGCGATTTGGCAAAGCTGACGCCCGTTACTGATTATCCCGAAAGCTATAACGACACGGCAGACGCTGCCAAGGCGGAGCGCGATAATAATGAGCGTCCGGCTTTTCAGACACTTGACATCAACCCCGAGGATTATGATATAATATTCGTGGGCTATCCGATGTGGTGGTACACGCTGCCGATGATTTATTATACGTTTTTTGATACGTACGATTTCAGCGGCAAGACGCTCATTCCGTTCAATACGCACGAGGGCAGCGGCGACGGCGGTACCTATGACGAAATCAGGGAGTTTGAGCCAAATGCCACCGTTCTGGATGGCTTTAACGTCCGCGGCAGAAGTGCCAATCAGGCAGACAGCAATCTGGACGAATGGCTGGCAGGATTGAATTATTAATATGGTAACGAAAACGAAAAGAAAAATTCAGATATGTGTTGATGTGCTGATGACGTGCGTGCTGCTGCTCCTGATGTCCTACAGCATTGCTGGCGAGCTGCTGCACGAAATTCTCGGCATCACGCTGTTTGCGCTGTTTATTGTGCATCACGTTTTGTCCGCGAGCTTCACCAAGGCGCTGTTCAAGGGGAAGCGCAGTGCGGATAAAACGGCAAAAATCATGGTCGATTTGCTGCTGACGGTTGTGGTGCTGGCACAGCTGCTCAGCGCCGTGCCGCTCTCTAAGTATCTCTTTACCTTCCTCGGTATTGCATCGCTCTCAAGCGTCAGCCGCACGGTGCATCTGCTCGGCGGGTACTGGGGGTTTGCGCTGATGAGCCTGCATATCGGCTTCCATCTTGATTTTATGCTGGCAAAGCCGATGAGAGACAAGAAAAAGCGCGCAGGCATTATCACCGTGATGGCGCTGCTGTTTGCCGCAGGGCTTGTGATGTTCATTCGCGAGGGCATTTATCAATATATGCTCCTGCTCAGTCAGTTTGTGTACTTTGATGCAGCAGGCGGTCTGCCGCTGTTCTTGGTAAAATATATATTAATTCTTTGTATGTTCGCCGTTATCGGCTACGCGGTAATGGCTTTATGTAAAAATAAAAAACGGAGGTAATGACAATGAGAAAAGATTTAGGTGTGAAACCGGCGGTGTATCCGATGCCGGTGCTGATGATTGCAACGTATGATGAAAACGGCGTGGTTGACGTCATGAACGCTGCGTGGGGTATGATTTGCGATATGGATAAAATCACCTTATCCCTGACCGAAACCCACAAAACAGTGAAAAATATTAAGCTCAATAAGGCGTTCACCGTCAGCCTTGCCGATGTGAAGAACGTGAAGGAAGCGGATTTCTTCGGCATCGCTTCGGGTAACACGATGGCGGATAAGTTTGAGCGTTCCGGTATGACGGCGACCAAGAGCGATAAGGTCAATGCGCCGATTATTGAGGAATTCCCGATTACGATGGAATGCGAGCTTGCCGAAATTATTGATACGGACAATGTTTACAGCATCATCGGCAAAATTGTCAATGTTTCCGCGCATGAGGAAATCCTTGACGAAAAGGGCAGAGTTGATATTGAAAAAGCAGGTATTCTGATGTTTGACCAGTTCCGCGCCGGCTACTATGTAACAGGTGAAAAGGTCGGTCAGGCTTGGAACAGCGGCAAAGAGCTGATGTAAGAGAGGGCTAAAGCTATGGCAGAAAAGCAAACCGCAGGGAGAGACCGTCTCGGCAACCTCGCGCCGCAGTTCGCCGCGCTGAACGACGACGTGCTGTTCGGCGAGGTCTGGGCAAGAGAGGAGGAGCTCTCCGCGCGTGACAGAAGTATGATAACGATTGCCGCTCTGTTTTCCGCAGGGCTTTATCCGCAGCTGAAGGCGCATTTCGCGCTTGGCAAGGCGCACGGCATTACAAAAGAGGAAGCCGTGGCAATTGTGACGCAGCTCGCATTTTACTGCGGCTGGCCGAAGGCGTGGAGCACCTTCCCGCTGATTGAAGAAATATACGGAGATGACAGCAATGACTAAAGAACAGTTTGACGCCGCAAATGTATTCGGCAAAGGCGAGCCGAATGTTAACTTTGCGCAGTATTTTATCGGCGAATCCTATCTCAATCCGCTGGCAAAAACGGATAATCTGTTTCTTGCCAACGTCACCTTTGAGCCTGCCTGCCGCAATAACTGGCACATTCACCATGCGGAAAAGAACGGCGGGCAGCTGCTGATTTGCACCGCCGGCGAGGGCTGGTATCAGGAGGAGGGCAAAGCGGCAGTCAGCCTTCAGCCCGGTACCGTTATTGTCATTCCGCCGAACGTCAAGCATTGGCACGGCGCGAAGAAGGACAGCTGGTTTTCGCATATCGCCATCGAGGTGCCGGGTGAAAAGACCTCTACCGAATGGTGCGAGCCGGTCAGCGACGATGCCTACCATCAACTGTAAGGAGATACCTATGAAAACATTAGTGATTTATTATTCCAGAAAAGGCGAGAACTACTGGAACGGCTCCGTTAAGAATATTCAGAAAGGCAACACGGAGATCGTTGCCGAATATATCCGCGACGCTGTCGGCGCCGACTTGTTCGAGGTGGAGACTGTCAAGGAATATGCCGCCGACTACTATGAATGTATCGACGATGCCAAAAAGGAATTGCGCGAGAACGCCAGACCGCAGCTGAAAGCAAGCCTTGACGATATCAGCGCTTACGATAACATCGTGGTTGCCGGTCCATGCTGGTGGGGTACTTATCCGATGGCTATTCTCACGCAGCTGGAGCAGCTGGATTTTACAGACAAAAACGTCTTTCCCGTGATGACGCACGAGGGCAGCGGGCTCTCCGGCGCACCGTCAGCGCTGAAAAAGCATTGTAAGGGCGCTGCCGTCGGCAAGGGGCTTGCCGTGCACGGTGCCGACGCTGCTAAATCCGAAAAGGCTGTATCAAAATGGGCAAAGGAAAATCTGTGATGAAAAATGTATTACTTGTCACCGGCGCCACCTTCTACATTGACTGCGGCGCCATCTCATCATATTATTACGGGCCGCTTCAGCCGGCGAAATAAAGGAAAGCTTATGAATTACAGAAAACTCGGTAATACAGGACTTATGGTCAGCGAGATCGGTTTGGGCTGTGAGGGCTTTGCCGAAAATGACTACCAGATGACCGATACGCTGCTCAATGAGGCGGAGAAGGTCGGCATTAACTATTTTGACGTTTATGCCTCCAATCCTCAGATGAGAGCCGCTATCGGCAAGGCGCTTTCCGGCAGACGTGAAAAGTTCTATATTCAGTCCCATATCTGCTCCATCTGGAAGAACGGACAGTATCTGCGCACCCGTCATCTTGACGAGGTTAAGGCTGGCTTTGAGGAAAGCCTCCGCCTGTTTCAAACGGACTATATCGATGTCGGTATGATTCACTATTGCGACGCGCTGAGCGACTGGCAGAAAATCATTGATAATGGGATTCTTGATTACGCCAAGGAACTGAAAGCGCAGGGCAAAATCCGTCATATCGGCTTAAGCTCGCATAACCCGCTCGTTGCCGCAGAGGCGGCGAAAACAGGCGATATTGAGGTGCTGATGTTCAGCATTAACCCCGTTTACGATCTGCAGCCGCCGAGCGAAAATGTGGAGGACTTATGGGCTGACGAAACCTACACGAATACATACGAGAATATGGACCCCGACAGGCAGAAGCTCTATGAACTCTGTCAGAGCAGGGGCGTTGGTATTACGGTGATGAAAGCCTTTGCCGGCGGCGATTTGCTTAATGCAGAGCTTTCGCCCGCAGGCGTAGCGCTGACGGCAGAGCAGTGTATTCACTATTGCCTTACACGTCCTGCCGTTTCCTGTGTTCTGGCAGGAGCGCACAGCCTTGAACAATTGAAAGACAGTCTGAAATACGAAACCGCAACGGACGAAGAAAAGGATTATGCGACAGCTTTTGCCTCCTTCCCGAAAATCAGCTGGAACGGTCATTGTATGTACTGCAGCCACTGCGCGCCGTGTCCCGTGGAAATCAGCGTGGCAGACGTGACAAAGTTCCTCAATCTTGCGCTCGCACAAGATGATGTTCCCGAAACGGTGAGAGAGCATTACAAAGCTCTTGAACACCACGCAGGCGAGTGTATCAAATGCGGCGCGTGCGAAAGCCGCTGCCCGTTCGGGGTAGAAATCAGACAAAATATGGACAAAGCAACCGAAATTTTCGGCTACTGACAGATTGAGGAAAGGTACAGCCGCAGGGGATTCCTGAGGGTGTACTTTTTTCCTTTTGTATGCTATAATCAAGACAAATATGACGGACGGAGGACTGCGGTATGCGAAAAACAGCGTTACTGCTCGCCGTTATCATGGTGCTTGTCACCTGCCTAGCAGGCTGGAGCGAATACCGGACCTTTACCTATGATATTCCGAAAACGACCGGCGTTCACACCCTTTATATCACTTATGACACCGGCTGGAGCGATTTGAATATCAACTGGCTTCGCTTTTCATAATCATATTCTTCAGCCGCAGATTTCCTCTGCGGCTGTACTTTTGCTGCAAGGTGTGCTATAATGGTGATAACTTCTCGGAAAAGATAGAGGAAACCCTATGAAAAACAGAAATGCGATCATCTGTATGATATTGGCAGTGGTGACGGCACTATGTCTGATTGTGCATTTATTCTACGGGAGATTTCAGCTCCCACATCAACCAGGTCAAAGGCAACCGTGATACTTTGATTATGAGAGTAAAGTTGAAAAGGGATGAAAACGGAAGTGTTATCATTGCCGAAAACAATTATATTCCTGTTTATATCTACAGCGAATATCACGGAAAGCCGTTTGTTTCCATGCCTTTGCAGCCATCTTTCAACGGCGGGCTGACTGACCTCAGCAACAGGGAAGCCTTCATCAAGCGAATAAAGACGGAGGTCGGCGAGGCGATAACCGCCTACGAAGCTGCGTCCTCTCAGTCAGAGTAAATAACTATTAAATTATCAATACGGATGGGTACAGGTGATACGATGAAAACACTTTTTATTGATGGCAGCATGGGTGCTGCGGGCGATATGCTTTCGGCAGCGCTACTGGAGCTGACGGAGAACAGGGAAAACGCCTTGAAGGAACTGAATGCCTTAGGGCTTCCTCATATGGAATATGTTGCAGAAACCGTTAAAAAATGCGGTATTGCGGGAACCAAGCTGCATGTGATGGTTAAGGGAACAGAAGAGGGTGCCCCCTCTGCGCACGCAGCAGGGCATCATCACCACACCTTGTCCGATATCGAGCATATCATTGATGGTTCCAATGCGCCGGAGGCGGTAAAAGCCGAAGCCGTTTCGGTTTATCAGCTGCTGGCGCAGGCAGAGGGAGCCGTTCATCAGACGGAGATAAGCAATATCCATTTTCACGAGGTCGGAACGCTGGACGCTGTTGCGGATATCCTTGCCTTTTGTTATCTGATACACAGGTTAGGCGTTGAATATGTAACGGCAAGTCCGGTGAACGTCGGCAAAGGAAGCGTCAGATGCGCTCACGGCTTTTTACCGGTGCCGGCGCCTGCCACTGCCGAATTGTTGAAAGATGTTCCGATTTACAGCGGCGAGATTGAAAGCGAGCTTTGCACGCCGACCGGCGCCGCTTTGTTAAAACACTTTGTCAATCGGTTTGCCGATTTGCCGCTGATGACAGCGGAAAAAATCGGATACGGCATGGGCACAAAGGATTTTGAGCGTGCCAACTGTGTGAGAATGCTTCTTGGCGAAAGTGAGCTTCCAACGGAAAGCGTGACGGAATTCCGTTTTAATGTTGACGATATGACGGCGGAGGAAATTGCTTTCGGCACGGAAGAGCTGCTGAATGCGGGCGCTCTGGAGGTGTTCACAACCGCAGTCGGCATGAAGAAAAGCAGACCCGGCACGCTGGTAACCGTGCTTTGCGATGAAGAAAAAGAGTCGGCAATAGCGGCTGCGATTTTCCGGCATTTTTCCACTATCGGAATACGGAAAACCGCTTGCGCCAGATATGTGATGAACAGGACGGTGACAGAGGCGGCAACCAGCCTCGGCACTGTCAGAAAAAAGGTTTCTTCCGGCTTCGGTCAGGAAAAACAAAAATACGAATTTGATGACCTGGCAAAACTTGCCAAAGAAAAAGGCTGCAGCCTTCGTGAAATCAAAGCTATCATAGAAGCCGAGGAAAAAATATGAAAACAAGCACAAGAAATCTTACTTTTGCGGCAATGTTTCTGGCAATCGGTCAGGTGCTTCCGTTCATCACCGGTCAGATACCGCAAATCGGCAAAATGCTGTGTCCGATGCATTTTCCGATCCTGCTCTGCGGATTCTTCTGCGGCTGGCAGTACGGCGCCGTTATAGGCTTTATCTGTCCGCTGCTGCGGTCGCTGCTGTTCGGTATGCCGGTTTTGTATCCGTCCGCCATCGGCATGGCGTTTGAGCTGATGACCTACGGCTTGGTTGCCGGCTTGCTGTCAAAAAAGCTCGGCACGGACGCGCTGTGGAAAATCTATGTGTCTTTAATCGGCGCTATGCTGTGCGGCAGAGCGGTGTGGGGACTCGCGCAAATTGTATTGCTCGGTATTAAAGGCGATGGCTTTACTTTCTCTGCGTTTCTCGCAGGCGGCTTTATCAATGCGTTTCCTGGCATTATTTTGCAATTAGTGTTTATCCCGTTTTTGGTGCGCCTGTTCCGTCAGCGGATTGAAAAGGAAAGCATCAAGCATGAATAAGCAACAAACGGCAAGGCGGTGAGCAGATGATTATCAATACCGGGCAGCGAACGGATATCCCGGCTTTTTATGCCCCGTGGTTTGCCGGCAGGCTGAAAGAGGGCTTTGTCTGCGTGCGCAATCCGTATCATCCGAATCAGGTCAGCCGTTACCGCCTTGACCCGGAGGTAGTGGACGTCATCGGCTTCTGCACCAAAAACCCTGCACCGATGTTTCCGTATATGGAGCTTTTAAAAGATTACGGGCAATATTGGTTTGTCACTATCACGCCGTACGGGCGGGATATTGAGCCGAATGTTCCCGATAAGCATCAGCTCCTTGAGGATTTTAAAACGCTGTCAGAAGCTGTCGGCATTGATGCGATCGGCTGGCGATACGACCCGATTTTCATTACCGATAAATATTCGGTTGCCTATCACCTGCGCGCTTTTGAACAAATCGCGTCAGCCCTTGACGGATATACCAAAACGGCTGTCATCAGTTTTATTGATTTGTATCCGAAAGTGAAACGGAATTTCCCTGAGGCAAAGGAGGTAACGCCCGAGCAGCGCCTTGCGCTCGGCAAGGCGTTTATTAAAATTGCCGCGGCGCACGGTATGACCGTTAAGCCCTGCGCCGAGGGTGACGAGCTTGCGCCGTTCGGTGCGGATTGCAGCGGCTGTATGACCATCAGCGACTATGAAAAGGCAATCGGTAAACGGCTGAACGCCCCGAAAAAGAAAGGCGCAAGGGCGCAGTGTGCCTGCTACCTTGCGTGTGATATCGGCGCTTACAACACCTGCCGGCATTTCTGTAAATACTGTTATGCCAATGCAGATACGTCAAGGGTGCTGGAGCAAAGCCGCCTGCATGATGTGAATTCACCGTTTTTAATCGGTCATTACAGAGAGGGAGACGTGATTCACGATGTGCCGCAGACCTCCTGGATTGACGGGCAGACGGTTTTATTGACATAGCGGCAGGAATGCTATATAATGTCGCTGATAAGGCATTTTTGCGCCTTACAGTAATTTTGAAACTAAGGTGATACTATGGCAGATAAGAAAACGTTGCCGGCTTGCCCGGTGGAAACTACCTTGCTTTTAATCGGCAGCAAGTGGAAGGTGTTGATTTTGAGGGATTTATCGCCCGGCAAAAAGCGCTTCGGCGAGCTGAAAAAATCCATCGGCAGCGTATCGCAGAAGGTGCTGACCGCGCAGCTTCGCGAAATGGAAGCGGACGGGCTGCTTACGAGAACGGTTTATCCCGAGGTGCCGCCGCGCGTGGAATATGAATTAACGGAGCTTGGTCACACGCTCAAGCCCGTGCTGGATTCCCTCTGGTCCTGGGGTGAGGATTACAAGGCGAATTACGGTGAATAATATGGATTATTTAAGATATATTGTGGAGGAAATCCATTCGGTGATTGCCGCAACGGTTGATGCGAAAGGCTTACCCGTGACCTGCGCGATTGATATGATGGATGCGGACGAAAACAGTCTTTACTTCCTGACCGCCAAGGGTAAAAGCTTTTATCAGAGGTTGGTTGACAGAGAATACATCGCTTTTACTGCGATGAAAGGCGAAAGCACCCTGTCAAGCGTTGCCGTTTCCGTCAGAGGTAAGGTGAAGGAAATCGGGAACGACAAAATCCCCGCGCTGTTTGAAAAGAACCGCTATATGTTTGAAATCTATCCCACAGAGGAATCAAGAGTCGCGCTTACCGTGTTTCAGATTTATGATGGCAGCGGCGAATGGTTTGACCTGTCAAAAAAACCGGTTGAGCGAGCGAGCTTTGTCTTTGGCGCAAGCGAGGAAAAGCCGGGCGGATATTCTGTAAACGACAACTGCATTGCCTGCGGCTCCTGCCTTGAGGTATGCCCGCAAAGCTGTATTGCCATCAAGGATATTGCCGTTATTAACCAAAATAACTGTCTGCACTGTGGCAATTGCTACCAAATTTGCCCCGTTGGTGCGGTTGAGAAGAAATCAATGCAAGGAATTTGAAGTTTTTTAAAAAATTTTCGAATTCCTTTTTTCTTTTGAAAACGGCATAAACGCGCATTCGTTACCTTTTGGTAACCGTCTATTAGTATCTTTTCGGTAACTATGGCACAATATTGTGCTTACTTTACAAATGATACTATCGGTGTTAGACTTTAGTCAGAGATGAGAAACATCTCGAAAAATGACACAATGATTATCTACAGGAGGAAAAAATTATGAGAATCGCAGTTGTATGTGCAAACGGTAAGGCAGGCAAGCTTATCACCAAGGAAGCAGTTGACAGAGGTCTTGATGTAACCGCTATCGTCAGAGGTGAAAATCAGACGGCGGCAGCAAAGGCTGTCAGCAAGGATTTATTTGACTTAACCGCAGAGGACTTAAAGGGCTTCGACGTTGTTATTGACGCCTTCGGCGCCTGGGTTGAGGAAACCCTCCCGCTCCACAGTAAGTCGCTTGCTCACCTTTGCGACATCCTTTCGGGAACGGATACCAGACTTCTCGTAGTCGGCGGCGCAGGCAGCTTATACGTTAACCCTGAGCACACGGTGCAGGTGATGGACGGTCCGGACTTCCCCGAAATTTTCAAGCCGCTTGCTCATGCACAGGGCAAAGCGCTTGCGGAGCTTCGCGAAAGAAAAGACGTTCAGTGGACCTTCATCAGCCCCGCAGGTGATTTTCGGGCTGACGGAGAAAGAACGGGCGAATATATCCTCGCAGGCGAGGAACTCACGCTCAATGACAAGGGCGAAAGCATTATCAGCTATGCAGACTATGCCATCGCTATGATTGATGAGGCAACACAGGGCAACCACATTCAGCAGCGAATTTCCGTTGTCAGAAAATAACCTGTCAAAGTAACGGAAGCAAGGAATGCAATTTGAGTTGCCCCGGATTGTGCAGACAGCATCATAACAGCCCGGCAGAGTAAAAAAACAAACTGACTTCTTATTTCAAGAGATGTCAGTTTTGTTTTATATTAAAAACGGATTAGTATATTCTGTTTGACCGAAGGGGATGGGCCGCGTCAAAACATATTGCGTGAT
>CALGGQ010000089.1 GCA_937915775.1 uncultured Clostridia bacterium
GCTGAATTTCAACTATTTTTCCAGCGAGCCGGTATCGCATACCGCAGACGGCAGACCGCTGTTTGTCAGAACACAGGGTGCTTCCTTCACTCTTGCCAATTTCTTCCGTGCGCAGATTTATGCCACGATGGCAACGCTCAAGCTCGGTATGAAGATATTGGAGCAGGAGGGTGTTGTGATTGACAAGCTGTTCGGTCACGGCGGACTGTTCAAAACCCCGGTGGTTGGTCAGAAGCTGATGGCAGGTGCAATGCGCGCGCCTGTATCCGTGATGAAAACGGCGGGCGAGGGCGGTGCCTGGGGCGCTGCCGTACTGGCAAAATATACGGCAGACGGCAACAGTTTGCCGCTGGAAAGCTACTTAAACGATGTGGTCTTTGCCGGCTGTGAAAGCAGTACGATTGAGCCGGAGGACGTGGATGTCAAAGGCTTTGAAGCCTATATGAAACTGTATGAAAACGCGCTTGCCGTCGAAAAGGCAGCCTATGAAAACCTGTAAGGAGAGAGCCATATGAGCATGAAGAATTACGAATTCTGGTTTGTTGTCGGAACACAGTTCCTCTACGGTGAGGATATTTTTGAAACGATTGATGCCCACGCTGCCGAGATGGCTGCCTGCTGGAGCGAAAAACTGCCCTGCAAGGTGGTTGCGAAGCCCTGCGTCAGAACGTCCAAGGGCATTCTGGAGATTATGCAGGCGGCGAATAATGATAATAAGTGTGCAGGCGTGATTACCTGGATGCACACGTTCTCCCCGTCCAAGATGTGGATAGCCGGCTTCAATGCGCTGAATAAGCCGTTCCTGCATGTGAACACGCAGTACAACCGCGATATTCCGTGGAGTGAAATTGATATGGACTTTATGAACCTCAATCAGTCCGCTCACGGTGACAGAGAGCACGGATATATCACCGCCCGTATGCGCCTCAACCGTAAAGTGATTGCAGGCTATTGGCAGGATGAAGAATTCCAGCGCAAGATGGGCGTCTGGATGCGCGCGGCAGTCGGCGCTGTTGAGTCAAGAAAGCTCCGCGTGCTGCGTATCAGCGACAATATGCGCAACGTTGCCGTGACCGACGGAGATAAAATTGAAGCGCAGATTAAGCTCGGCTGGCAGGTTGACCATTACGGCGTCGGCGACATCATCAAGAAGGTGGAAGCCGTTACCGAGGAGGAAATTGACGCCCAGATGGCGGAATATGCCGAAAACTATGTGATGGATACCGACAAGCTCGACGCTGTCCGCTATCAGGCAAGGGAAGAGGTAGCGCTCAAAAAGTTCCTCGTCAAAGAGGGCTTTGGTGCCTTCCATACGAACTTTGAGGATTTGCAGGAGCTGCGCCAGCTGCCCGGTCTTGCCGCGCAGGATTTAATGCGCCAGGGCTTTGGCTTCGGTGCTGAGGGCGATTGGAAGGTAGCTGCCATGACGCGCCTGATGAAGCTGATGAGCGAGGGTATGGACGGCGGTACCGCCTTTATGGAGGACTACACCTATCACTTTGAACCGGGTAACGAAATGCTGCTTGGTTCCCATATGCTGGAGGTTTGCCCGACGATTGCCGCCGAGAAAGCAAAAATCCAGGTGCATCCGCTTGGCATCGGTGACAGAGAAGATCCGGCACGCCTGGTGTTCAAGGCACAGACCGGCAATGCCATCGTGGCAACGCTTGTCGATATGGGCGACAGACTGCGTCTGATTGTCAACGATGTGGAGTGCAAGGAGCAGATAAACGATATGCCGAAGCTGCCGGTAGCAGGCGTTTTGTGGAAGCCGCTGCCGTGCCTGCAGACCTCGGCAGAGGCGTGGATTTATGCCGGTGGCGCGCATCACAGCGTACTGTCCTACACGCTGACAGCGGAGCATATGCGCGATTTCGCGGAGATTATGGGCATTGAATTTGTCCATATCAACAAGGATACGGAAATTAATTCCTTCAGAAAAGAATTATTCTTTAACGATGTTGCATATAAATTAGGAATGTAAGCCAATGTTAGAAGATTTAAAACAAAAGGTATTGGAAGCCAATTTAAAATTGGTGGAATACAACCTCGTCGTGCTGACCTGGGGCAATGCCTCCGCGATTGACAGGGAACGCGGCTTGTTTGTCATCAAGCCGTCCGGCGTAGCGTACGATACGATGACGGCGGAAGATATGGTCGTGATGGACTTAAACGGCAATAAGGTGGAGGGTGACCTGAATCCTTCCTCCGACACCCCGACGCATCTGGAACTGTACAGAAGATTCAGCGATATCGGCGGTGTGGTACATACCCATTCGCCGTGGGCTTGCGCCTGGGCGCAGGCAGGACGCGACATTCCTGCCTACGGCACAACGCACGCCGATTTTGCGAACGGCGCCGTACCCTGTACCCGCGGCTTAACTGCCGAGGAGGTTCAGGGAGAATATGAGCTTAACACCGGTAAGGTGATTGTGGAGGAGTTTGAAAAACGCGATATCAAGCCGAGCGAATGCCCGGCAGTGCTGATTCACCGCCACGGTCCGTTTACCTGGGGCAAGGACGCTGCTGCGGCGGCACAGAACGCTCTGATATTAGAGGAGGTTGCCAAAATGGCGCTGCGTACAGAGAGTGTGGCGGCGTTCAGCGCGGCTTCCGATATCGGCATTGAGGATTATCTGCTTGATAAGCATTACCAGCGCAAGCACGGCAAAAATGCTTATTACGGTCAGGGAAAATAAGGAGGATGAAGATGAAGAAGAGTAAGATAGCACTTCTGATTGCGGGTTTGGTGCTGCTGCTCACGATGACTTTCGGCATCACCGCTTTTGCGGAGGAGGACGAACGCTTTAATATCTCCGATGCGACGGTCTACACCGCCTTTGACGAGTATTACTACAAGGGTTATGCCTTAGAGCCGAAGGTCGGTGTCAAGGTCATCAAGACGAATAGTGAGGGCGAAGAAAAGGAAGTCAAGCTGAAACTCGGCAGAGACTATGAGGTTACCTATAAGCGAAATACGGAACTCGGCAAGGCCAAAATCGTAGTAAAGGGTATCGGAAAATACAAGGGTAAGGCTGTCGGCTATTTCCGCATTATCCGCGTGCCAATGAGCGAAACCAAGGTTTCAACCGTCCGTTTTGCCACTCCCGGCAAGGCGCCGAAGTATCAAGTAACCTTTAAGGGTATGACATTGCAGGAGGGCACGGATTACACCCTTACCGTTAAGTATAACGAAACCGCCGGCTATAAGCAGGCGAAGATTATCCTCAAGGGTATGGGGCATTACAAGGGCAGAAAGGTGTTCAGAGCCGCTGTCAAGCCCAATCAGGTGCGCAATATCAAAGCAACCTCTATCGGTACGGACAGCATCAGTCTGACGTGGAATTCCTATGCGTCGGAGGGCGTTACCGGCTACGATGTTTACAGCGTGGATGCCAACGGCGGCAGTAAAACCTTCCTCACCAGAGTGGATACGAATGCCGCAACGGTTACGGGACTCACCGCCGGTACGGAGCAGTTCTTCCGCGTGCAGGCGTTCGTGCAGAAAAACGGTAAGACGGTTTACGGCCATATCAGCAATTCGTATACGATTTGCACCAGACCGGAATATCCGAATATCAAATATGCCTATATGTCCGGCAGAAACAAGCTGTACGTGGAATGGGATGCCGTGACCTGTTCGGGCTATGAAATCCAGTACACGACAGATAAGAGCTGGAAAACGGGCGTGCAGACCGTTTACGCAGGCTATACACGCACCTCCAAGACGATTACGATAGATGACGATGACGACGTCTATTACGTTGCAATGAGGGCATATACCTATTATAAAGATAAAAATCACTGGAAATACGGCAAGTGGAGCTATACGGTCAATACGGAGTTTTCACACTGCTATGAGTATTACACCACCAAGTATGTGAACAACCCGAACCGAACGAATAACCTGAAGCTGGCGTGCGCGGCGATTGATGGCACTATTCTTGCACCGGGCGAGACCTTCTCCTTTAACGGCACGGTCGGCAAGCGCACGGAAGCCAAGGGATACAAGCCTGCGCCGATTTTCACCGGCACGGATGGTCACACAGACGGCATCGGCGGCGGTATCTGCCAGGTAGCTTCCACGATGTTCAACGCTTCGCTGTGGGCGAACTTCACTATCGTGGAGCGCCATCAGCATTCTCAGCGCGTTGCCTACTGTCCGCTTGGCAGAGATGCGGCGATTTATTGGGGCGCGTATGATTATAAGTTCAAAAACAATACGGATTATCCTATCTTGATTAAGATGACCTGCGGCGACGGCGAGCTTAGCTGTTATTTCTATACCAGCAGCGGCATCACGCCTGGCGATGTGAAGCTTAACGTTGACCAGAACGGCAAAAAGTTCACCTTAAAGCGTACGGTGGACGGCGAGGTCAACTATACTGCTTATTCAACCTATTAACCAAAAAACACTCTGTTCTGAAAATGCAGAACAGAGTGTTTTACTTTTATACTTATTTGTCAAATTGAGAACATATTTCCTCCACCAGCTCGTTTACCTTGTTGCGGTCAGCCGTGTTCATCTGGCGGATTTTCATCACCAGTATCTTTTCATAGCGGCTGAGATCGCGCAGCAGCTGCTCGCCGTATACCTCGTTATCAAGCTTCGGTGCCTGCACAGACAGAGAGAGCCTGCCGTCTCCGTCCGCCTTGCCCGTCATCAGCAAATCGAGCGATACGCCGTACATTTTGGCAATCCTGACCAACTCAATCTGCTTCGGGCAGCTTTTATCCGGCTCCTCCCAGACGCGGTAGGTGTTTTCCTTAATGCCGAGTGCCGCGGCAACATCGCGCATTTTTAAATCGTTCGCTTTTCTCAGCAGCACCAGGTTTTGCTTGATGGTCTGCTTAATTTGTTCGTTTAAACTGATGGCTTTTTCCTCTTCCATATTTCACAATCCTTTTGACTTTTTTCACCATAATTATACATAATACCCCTGTTTTATGCAAGGGGAAATCATCTGTTTTCCCCGAATTTGACAAAAGTATGACAAAATGGTAAAATAATATAACATCCCTTTGATAAAGGAAGTCAGTTTTTATGAAAAAAGTATTATCGCTGTTTTTATCGCTGGTGATGCTGCTGTCTGTTTTATCGGCATTCGGGCTGTCTGCTTCGGCAGCAACCTACCGTCAGCAGCTCAAGGATAAGGGTTTTCCCGATAGCTATCTTGATTCGCTTGTTGCATTGCATAATCAGTATCCGAACTGGGAGTTCAAGCCGTTTAAAACAGGGGTGAACTGGTCTGATGCCGTGGATGGCGAGCGCTCCTCCCATTCCAAGCAGATTATTGAAAAGACCTCGTCGTATTCGGATATCTATTACTGCAACTGTGATTCCTGTACCCGGGGCGGCAGTTACAAGTACATTTATGGCTCCTGTGTGGCTGCCTCCAGATGGGCGGTTGAATATTTTATGGACCCGCGTAACTGGCTGGATGAAAAGCATGTTTTCCAGTTTGAGGGGCATAATTACGATTCCTCGCAGGTGCAAAGCGGCGTGGACGCTATTCTGAAGCCTACATGGATGTATAATTCCTATATATCATATGTTAATACGAGCGGAAAAACCGTTACCTATAAAAATGCAAGCGGCAAAAAGGTGACCTATGCCAAGGCGATTATGACGGCTGCCAAGAAGAGCGGCGCCAGCCCGTATTACCTTGCCTCCCGCATTGTGAAGGAAGTCGGTGCAACAAGCCCGACGGCAACCGGCGTGTGCGGCACCAGAACGCCGTTCATCGGGATGTATAACTATTACAGCATCGGCGCCGGCGGCGGTGCGATGGCAGGGCTGGAATATGCCTCCGGCTTTCTGAAAACAGAACAGAGCACCACTATGTATGCCTCCTACAGTTCCAAAAAGAAGAAAGCATACGGAACTCAAACGGCGCTCAGTGCCGGTCAGTATATGTCCTATATCAAGACCTGCGGTGATTATTATAAGGTCAGGCTGTACGGCTCGGGATTTTCCACCGGCAAGACCGGCTTCGTGCTGAAATCGGCGCTTCGGACAACCTATTTTAACTATAACCGTCCGTGGACGAATCCGTATAAAGCCATTTACGGCGGCGCGCAGTTTATCAGCGCCAATTATCTGAACAATCAGTATACCTCTTATCTGGAGAAGTTTAACGTCAATACCGACTCGAGTGAGCTTTACGGCCATGAATATATGCAGAATGTCAATGCGCCGTCGATTGAAGCGGAGTCAACATACAAGGCGTACAGCGCCGCAGGGTTGCTCAGCAAAAAGCATGTGTTCTATATCCCTGTCTTTAACAATATGCCGGGCAATACGACGGAAAGCGGCAGTACCGGCAGTGACAGCGGCAGCAGCTCCGTGAGCAGCACTGCCTCAGTGCCGACGAAGCTGAAGCTGACCAGCCGTACGGTAACCTCCATTGCACTGAAATGGACGGGCGTGAAGAATGCCAGCCAGTATTATGTTTATATTAAGAATAACACGAAGGGCACAAAGTTTGATAAGTATGTAACCACCACCAGCGCTGTTCTCAGCAATCTTACGGCGGGTAACAGTTACAGCATTTGGGTTTGCGCTAAGGTGGGGGATAAATGGACGGATTATTCCAAGGAGCTGAAGGCAAAAGCGATTCCGATGAAAACCGCCATTACGGCAATCTCCTCTACCGGCACGGGCGAGCTTTACGCCAAGTGGAAAACCGTGAGCGGCGCGACGGGCTACCGTATTGAATATTCACGCAATAGCTCGTTTACCAATATTGTCGGCTCGCGCGATGTCACCGGTAACAGCCATACGGGGCATAACTTCACGAAGGGCGTAACCTATTACGTCAGAGTCAGAGCCTATACAGAGGTGGACGGCAAACGCTACTACGGAAAGAAATCTGCCACAAAAACTGTTGTTTCTAAATAAATAACAGTAATAAAAAACCTCGGGAGCATTAAGCAATGCTTCCGAGGCTTTTGTTATGCATCCTGGGATATATACGCTCCGTCATCGGTGCAGATGAGGGAGTTATTGCCGAAGCGGTAAAAGCGTTTCAATCCTTTCAAAGAGTCACTGATATCGCTTACAAGCAAATCGCTTTTGCTAATAGCGCGCAGACGGTTGCTGCAGCAGACGTAAACATTTTTTTCATCTGCCGAAACAAAGCACGGCTCGCTGAACGTGGCAGATTCCCTGGAGCCGATGCGCAAGTCAACGCTCAGCTTGATATCCAGGCTGTAGCGGATAACGCAGTTTTCCTCCTTACAGCAGCTCCAGATGTAATCGCCGTCACGCGCAAGACCGGTCACGGTGTTGCCGTGGTAATCCAGTGTTTTATCCCAGAGCTTCTCACCCTTGGGGGAGAACATACCGCACTGCCCGTTCGGGAAGATAATAAACACGCTTTTATCTTTTAGTATGGCGGCGTCGCACTGTGCGTAGCCGGAAATCGCTTCGCTCAGCTTCTTGTATGCTGAGCTGCCGAACTTTTTCATCAGGTAGGCGTTCTTGGTGATGACCTCCTTGTCCAGCGTTTTGAGGTTCAGCAGGTAGTACATAACGCCGTCCGGTGCGTCAAGCGAGGGCTTTTTTTCAGCAATGATTATCTTACTGTCGGTGTAACGGACAACGTCCACAACCTCCCGATTACTGATTTTAACCATCACTCCACCTCGCTCTCGGTGCTCGTCAGGTAGCTCAGCGTCATCAGGCTGTCCGTCAGATGTACATTTTCCACCAGTACCTCCGGATGTGCCATAGCGATGTCATAGTTGGAGAAGTTCCAGAAGCTGTGAATGCCGAGACGGCACAGCAGGTCGGTCAGCTCCTTCATATCGTTGGAGGGAATGCAGATAACGGCGCATTTCGGCGCGTTATCAATGCAGAAGTTCTCCAGATAATCAATATGCCTGACGGGAATGGAATGAATGATTTTGCCGCTCATCGCTTCATTTTTATCGAAAATGCCGATAAGCTTAAAGCCGCTCTGGCGCTGTGAGATTTTGCTTGCCACTGCTTTGCCGAGATTGCCGGCACCAATCAGAATGGTGGGGATTTCCGCGTTCAGACAAAGAATTTCACCGATTTTCCTGTACAGCTCCGGCACGTTGTAGCCGTAGCCCTGCTGACCGAAACCGCCGAAGCAGTTAAAATCGTGGCGGATTTGCGAAGCCGTCAGCCCCATACGCTCTGCCAGTTCCTTGGAACTGATGCGCGCGATGCCGTTCGTTTTCAGCATTTCAAGAAAGCGGTAATACCGCGGCAGCCGCTTGATAACGGAAAGGGAAATATCTTCTTTCATATTCTCACCTTATCTTATTATTTCGTCATCTTTATTATTTCGTCATCTCGGTAATCGTTTCCATCACATAATCGCCGAATTCATCGCAGGTGCAGCCGGTATCTCTGCCGGTAACAACCAGCTTCTTTTCCTCGAACATACACTTATCCAGTGCTGCTTCAAGTGCGTCTGCTTCCTTCTGATATCCAATGTGGGAGAGCAGCATGACCGTTGCGCGCAGCATGGAGCACGGGTCGGCATACTTTTCTCTGCCCTC
>CALGGQ010000090.1 GCA_937915775.1 uncultured Clostridia bacterium
TCCCTACACGACGCTCTTCCGATCTTCCTAAGAGTTAGTCGGATATGACACTTTTTTGAAAAAGGCACAGGTCAAAAGTTAATACAGTTTATTCGCCCACGTAGCTCAGCTGGATAGAGCACTCGCCTCCTAAGCGAGGGGTCAGAGGTTCAAATCCTCCCGTGGGTGCCAGCCGAAAGCCGCTTATTGCAACGGTTTTCGGCATTTTTTGTTTCAAAGGAATGTGATTGATTTTTGTGTATGAAAACGCTTGATTAGAGCAACGGACTTAAACATTTGCCCATAATTAGCCTGCTAATAAAATTAGCAAGAAAAATTGATTTCTGCTAATAAAAACGGCATTTCTGCTAATAAGAGCAGAAAACAGGCTCAAAAACCTTGCTAATAATGTAATGCCAAAGGTTAATTGTTCGGTGCTTGCTATTTGTATATATTTAACACCGGTTTTTATACTGGTAACGCATAGTTAACAGCGTAACTTCTTTCAGTTATACTGTTCAAAAAGGAGGTGCTAAAATGACATACTTCATATCAGACCTACACTTCGGTCACAGAAACATTCTCAGATTTGATTGCCGCCCGTTCTCAACGATAGAGGAACACGATGAGTATCTCATCAACCAATGGAATGATACTGTTGGCACTGATGACGATGTATGGATACTCGGCGATATAAGTTGGTATTCAGCATTGAAAACCGTAAACATTCTGAAAAGGCTAAACGGTAAAAAGCATTTGTGCATTGGCAATCACGATCACAAGCTCGTTAAGAGTGCTGCCTTTCAACAGCAATTTGTTGAAATAGTTGACTACAAGGAAATATCCTTCGGTGACGGCACTGGCGTAGTTCTTTGTCATTACCCTATCCCTTGCTACAATAAGCACTTCTACAATTGGTATCATCTGTACGGTCATGTTCACGCTACTTTTGAATGGACTATGATAGAGGACTTTCAAAATCAAATGCGAGAGCAGCACCAAAAGAAAAGCCAGATGTACAATGTCGGTTGTATGATGAAATATATGAATTACAGACCAAGAACGCTTGAAGAAATCCTCAAAGCGAACGCCTAAAACTAAATAGCTAATAATACATAGCCACTTGTTTATGAAAATAAGCAGGTGGCTTTTTTGTTTTCAAAAGGAAGGAGATGATAGTTTGGAAGAAAACAAAAATCGTATTGTAAAGGTTAAGGATATTGATGTGTCTTTGATTGACAGCTTCCCTGACCATCCGTTCAAAGTTATTGAGGATGATAAAATGCTTCAATTAACCGAGAGCATAATGAATAACGGATTACTCTATCCCATACTTGTCAGAGAAAAGGCAGACGGCAGATATGAAATGATTGCCGGACACCGACGAAAAAGAGCCACCGAGCTTGCAGGGCAAAATGAGATTCACGCTATGGTATGCAACTATGATGACGATACTGCTGCTATTGTAATGGTTGAAAGCAATATTCATCAAAGAGAAAATATGTTGCCAAGCGAAAAAGCATTTGCCTACAAGATTCTTTATGAAGCTATGAAACATCAGGGCAAACGTATTGAAACAACTTCTGTGCCACTGGCACAGAAGTCAAAAACATCAAGAGAATTGCTTGGAGAAAAAGTCGGGGAAAGCCAAGACCAAGTACGGCGATATATACGCTTAACCAACCTTGTCCCCGAACTGCTTGAATTTGTTGATGAAGGCAGAATCGGTATGCGACCTGCGGTTGAGATGTCATATCTTGATGAGGATACGCAAAGAGATATTGTTGATTTCATTGATGAAAACGAGTGCTTTCCTTCTCATGCACAAACAATCCAATTAAGGAAGATGTTTAACGATGGCATACTTGACACGAAAAAAATCGTTGAAATCTTGTCAGAAGAAAAAGGCAATCAGCACGAAAAGCTCGTTTTTCGTGGGGACAGAGTTAGAAAGCTGTTACCAAAGACCTTGCCTGCCGAAAAAACAGAGGAATATGTCTGCAAAGCGCTTGAACATTACAACCGCTTTTTGCAAAGGCAGAGAAACCGTGATGAAAGGTAGTGTGGCTACAAATTTCACACACCCCTTTCTTACAATCTAACCCCATATATTAACCAACAATACTAACCGAAAGATAAGTATGTGTTAGTAATATACTACACACATAAGGTCTTACAAAATAAAGAAAAGGAGGTGGTTCCAATGTGCTGGTTCGCATCTTTGTCTAAATCGGTTTTTGGTAGTACGATATAGGCAAAGGAGATGATGATATGAAGAAAATCACATTAGTTGTTATGGCGGTAATAATTGTAATGCTTGCAGCTTGCAGTAACGCAGCGGTTGTAAAAGAAAAGCCTGTTTCTTTTTCGGATGGTAATACAGTGATTACTGAAGCTGAAACTGAAACCTCAGAGATTTCCACAACTGAGTTGATTACAGTTGAAAATTCAACAACGGATGCAGAAACCACAACTTCCACCACCACAAGAAACGAGCCAGCAACTACAAAACCGCAGACAACACAAAAACAAACAACTACCAAACAGCACACCACTACTCAGCCTGCAACCACACAAAAGCAGCGTACGACCAAAAAGGAAACTACTACTGCAAAGGCAACCACAACGCAGAAGCAGACCACAACAAAGAAAGAAACAACAACGGCTGCCCCTTCGGTTGACATTGCGTCTTTTGTGAGCTACGCAAAGAATTACGGCAAAGGTTTAGGGCTGAATTATGATTCCTCCGTTACGGAATGTTGGGATAACCCCATTACAGTAACAAGCACTAACGGCGAATCAGCAAAAAGAGATATTAGGTCAAGGCTGAACCGATACAAAAATGTTGAGGAGTTTACCGATTTCAGCGTATGGTATGAAAAACGCAGTGATGGTAAATATGACCTGTATATCGCCTACAATTAAAGCTTAATATCTCACATAAGGCTACGGCGCATCAGTAAAACGGTGTGCCGTTTTTGTATTTTAAGAAAGAACGAGGTAAACAAATGAAACACAAACAAAAAAAGATTATCGCCTTGTTTTTGGCGGTACTCACTATTATTTCAACTTTCTCTCTCGGCTTTACAGCATTTGCTGCTACGCATGAGGTGGTGCAGATTAATATGCCGAGAGGAAATGATCCGGTACAGAGCGGATGGGGACATGGTGACCTCACCCTGCTTAACGGTTGGTCAATGGACTCAACTTCATTTACAACGGTTAAGGCTATTGACGATTATGACGGCGATGCTTGCTATTGTATCGAGCCGGGCGTTGCACTTTATACGGGTGATAAACTTTCAAAGGAAGCAGAGGACTTCTGGGATAACTACCCTTCAAAGTACAATGATGTTCTTGACCCTGATACAATAAAACTCTTTATCGGACGCATTATGCAGTATGGATATACTGGTGCTGTTAGCGTTGATTGGCAGAGTAACAACTCGGGAGCCAATAAATACGCTAAATACTATGCAACACAGATTCTCATCTGGGAAGCCATAGTTGGTGAACGTGACGAGCATTTCAACAAAATCAATGCGAAGGATAAGGGTAAGGATAACGCAAAGCAGGTTATTCAGAGCAATCACCCGCTTCGTACAGAAATCTTTGATTACTATGATGACATCGTTACGAAGGTGCAGAACCATACAAAAACGCCAAGCTTTACTGCGAAAACGAAAAGTAAAGCGCAGACCGTCGAACTCACTTGGAACGGTAGCGAATACACAGCTACGCTGACCGATTCTAATAAAGTGCTTTCCAGCTATTCTTTCAGCGGTTCGGGACTTACCTTCTCAAAAGACGGTAACAAACTTACCATTACGGCAAAGACCGCACCGACGAGCGATGTAACAATCACGGCAAGTAAAGGTGCGAAGCGTAAAGCACTCATCACTTGGACGGATATGAAAATCGGTCCAAGCGGTAAAATTCAGGACATGGTAACCTACGGCGAAGAAGTATCCGACCCCGTTAGTGCCTATCTGAAAGTTAAGGTGTCCTACGGCTCTGCAAAGATTGTAAAAACATCTGAGGACGGCGTGGTAAACAATATCAAATTCCACATTAAAGGCGGAAACATTGATAAAGATGTTACCACCAATTCCAAAGGCGAAATTCAGGTTGATAACCTTATCCCTGGCAAGTACACGGTTACGGAATATGCCATTGACCGCTATGAGCCGCAGTCCTCAAAGACTGTAACTGTTCAGGCAGGACAGACGGCAACCGTGTCCTTTGGTAATGTTCTCAAAAAAGGCGATTTACAGATTACCAAAACATCAGAGGATGGACTTGTTGAAGGCGTTAAATTCCATTTAACAGGAACATCGCTTTCGGGTGCAAAGATTAACGAATATGCCACTACTAACGCAAGCGGCGTAGCTACCTTTAAGAACATTCTTATCGGTACAGGCTATGTTGTTGAGGAGGTTGATACGGCTATCCGTTATGTAATCCCCGACAGCCAGACCACTTCAATCAAGTGGAACGAGGTTACAAAAGCGAATTTCACAAACAAGCTCAAGAAATTCCGTGTGACCGTTACCAAAGAAGATGCTGAAAAGAAGAAGGCACAGGGCGACGCAACGCTCGCAGGTGCTACCTACGGCATCTATGATAACGGTAAGCTTATTGACACTTATGTTACCGATGAAAACGCTTCCTTTACCACCAAGTATTATATCTGCGGCGATCACTGGTCTATCCGTGAGATTAAGCCAAGTGAAGGCTACTTGCTCAATGACACCGAATACCATGTAGGTGCAGAAGCAAAGCTCTACAAGGTTGAGTTTAACGATACAGCCAATACCGTTACCGAGCCTGTTATCAAGGGTAACATCTCGATTATTAAGCATAGCGATGACGGCTCAACACAGATTGAAACACCTGAACCTAAGGCGGAATTTCAGGTATTCCTCAAATCCTCCGGCTCTTATGATAAGGCGAACAAGGACGAAAGAGATATTCTTGATTGTAACGAGGATGGCTATGCGAAAACAAAAGATTTACCTTACGGCGTTTATACCGTTCATCAGACAAAGGGCAAAGAAGGCAAGGACAAAATGTCTGACTTTGATGTGTTTATTTCCGAGAACGGTAAGACCTACAAGTACCTTATTAACAATGCACCTTTCAAAGCGTATCTGAAAATCACAAAGGTTGACAGAGAAACAGGCAAGGTTGTCCCGTATGCGGGCGCTGGCTTTGAAATCTATGATTCAAACGGTAAGAAGGTATCACAGACCTTCACTTACCCGAAAAAGACAACCATCAGCACCTACTACACTAATTCAGAGGGCTATCTCATTACCCCTGAAAAGCTCGATTACGGCAAGGGTTATTCTCTTGTTGAGGTGCAGGCTCCGTATGGCTATGTGCTTGACAGTACGCCTATCAAGTTTAATGTTACCAGAGATAATTCAGGGCTTGAAGATGCTCTTACGCTCATTAAGGTTAAGCGTGATAATATCGCTCAGAAAGGTATTATTGAGGTAACGAAATCAGGTGAGGTATTCGCAAGCGTTGATAACACGGATAATATCTATACTCCCGTTTATGAGGTACAGAATCTTAAAGGCGCTGTCTATCAGGTGTTTGCCGCAGAGGATATTAAGACACCTGACGGAACACTCCGCTATCAGCAGGGCGAGCAGGTGGATGAAATAACTACGGGTAATGACGGTATCGCTAAAACAAAGCAGCTTTATCTTGGTAAATACACCGTAGTTGAAAGGACTGCGCCTGTTAATTTTGTCAACGCTAATCAGCAGTATGATGTTGAGCTTGTCTATGCCGGACAGAATGTCGCTGTAACAAGCACGGCACTCTCCGTTTACAACGAAAGACAGAAAGTTACAACATCTCTTTCAAAGGAAATGCAGAAGGATGAAACCTATAAGCTCGGAATGAACGATGAGATTCTTTCTGTTCAGTTCGGTATCTATGCTGCCGAAGAAATTAAGGCGGCAGACGGCTCGGTTATCCCTGCCGACGGTTTAATCACACTTGCTAACTGCGATAAGGACGGCAACATTACCTTTGATTGCGACCTGCCTATCGGCTTCAAGTGGTATGCAAAGGAAATGGCTACCGATGAGCACTATATCCTCTCCGATGAACAGCATTTCTTTGATACGGAAT
>CALGGQ010000091.1 GCA_937915775.1 uncultured Clostridia bacterium
CCCAAAAAGATATATTTATAATAAAAATAGGTTGATTTTTTTATAAAAAGTATTATAATTGTGTTGAGTTATCCCTGGCTAACTTATTTTTTTGAAATTTAGGTTGCCTATCGCTAACTCAAATCCACCTAGAGGTAAACATTATGCTTAAATATTTAGTGCTTTTAACAAGCGATTTAATGTCTGCCGGCATTATTATCGGAATGCTGTTTGCGTACATAAAGTATAATTACAAGGAAATCGGAAGGAAAATTGTTTTCGGCGACTTTGGCTTTTCCGTTTTTGCTTCTGCGATAATGACTGCCTTGCTGAACACAAAAAACGCCGTCAGCCAGAAGCTGAACATAGGTTATTTGGCGTATATAAATATAGGGCTTTTTGCTATATTTATTTTAGCATTTCTGCTTTTGCTTGTTTTCGGCATTACGCCGATACGCAAAAAGACGAAAACTGCGGGTGAAATCGTAACCTATATTGCTGCCTCGCTTATGATATTTGTGCTTTGCTTTTATAAGCTGCCAACAGTATTTGCTTATCCGTTTCACTTTGATTTATCGGATAACACGGTACTGTCCACTGACTTTATCTACCGTTTTATCGGCTGTCTGTTCGGTTTCATATTGGCACTTGTTTCGGCAACAGCGGCATATAAAGCGGAAAAGGCTATCAAAAGCCCGCTCAACAAAATATTCCTGTTTATCATTATGTTTATTCAGGCGTTTTATTTTGCAGGAACGGGCGTACAGCTTTTAAGGCAGAGAAGGTTAATACCTCAGTCAACCTTTACCTTTAAGCTTATTATGCTTGTCAACAATTACAGCGAATATTTCATTATCGCCGTTACCGTTGTTGCGCTTCTTGCTGCAATCTATCTATACTTTGACAACAGAAAAGTTAAGGAGGAATACTCAAACTCCGCACAGCTCAGAAAAATCAAGGCAAGAATGAGAAGGCAGAGGCGCTGGTCGGTGGTACTCCTTATCTGCACAATCCTTGCGGTTGTAAACCTTACGGCGATTGACGCTTATAACAATAAAGAGCCTGACGAGGCTCCCGTTGAAGAATGTATCGACGAGGGAGATAATTTAATCATACCTTATACAATGGTTGAGGATGGACATCTTCATCGCTTCGGCTATACTACGGACGACGGAATTTTAGTAAAATTCATCGTTGTTCAAAAACCGGGTACGACAACCTATGGCGTAGGACTTGATGCCTGCGATATCTGCGGTAAAACGGGCTATTACGAGAAGAACGATCAGGTTGTGTGCAACCGCTGCGATGTTGTTATGAACAAAAACACCATCGGCTTCAAGGGCGGATGTAATCCGATTGTTATTGAATACTCTGTTGAAAATGCTCAAATTATTGTGCCGAAATCGACCTTGATTGAGCATCAGAATGAATTTAAGTAAGGAGGTACGGTATGTTTCTGAGAATGGTCAGAGGTGCTCTTTTCAGACAAAAGGGCAAAATGCTGATGATAGCAATTACAATTCTTTTAGGTGCATCACTTGCTACCTCAATGCTGAACGTAATGCTTGATGTCGGCGATAAGGTAAATCAGGAGCTTAAAGCCTACGGTGCAAACATTACCGTAGTTCCGAAGGAAAACAGTGTTATTGACGATATTTACGAGCTTGAGGGCGAGGACGCCGATGAAATCAAAAGCGCCTATCTCAAGGAGGACGAGCTTGGTAAAATTAAAACCATTTTCTGGGCGTTTAATATTGTTGATTTCGCTCCGTTTATTGACACAACCGTTAACCTGAACGGAAGTGAAGTTAAATTAGTCGGTTCGTGGTATAATCACCACTTATCTCTGCCAACTGGCGAGGAGCTTGATACAGGCGTTACCTCGCTTCGTTCATGGTGGGATATTACGGACGGCGAATGGGCTGATGAGCAGAAGGATACAAACGGCGTAATGGTCGGCACTTTGCTGGCACAGGCACAGGGAATTAAGGCCGGCGATACAATAACCGTATCCACCAAGAACGCTACCAAAAATCTGAAGGTTGTAGGTATATTCGACTGCGGCAGCGATGAGGACGAACAGCTGTACACAACGCTTGATAATGCACAGGAGCTTTCAAATACCGACGGCTTGCTGTCGAGCATTGAGGTAAGCGCACTCACAACACCTGATAACGAGCTTGCAAGAAAAGCCGCAAAGGACCCAAGCTCGCTTTCCATAGCAGACTACGAAACCTGGTACTGTACCGCTTATGCAAGCTCAATTTGCTATCAGATTCAGGAGGTAATAACGGATTCCGTTGCCTCCCCTGTAAGACAGGTCGCTGAATCCGAAGGCGCTATTATGGAAAAAACGCAGCTTCTGATGATTTTGATTACAATACTTTCGTTAGTAGGCTCGGCGCTCGGTATATCAAATCTTGTTACCGCAAGCGTAATGGAGCGTTCAAATGAACTCGGACTCCTTAAAGCAATCGGCGCAAAGGACGGAGCGATTTCCGCTCTCGTGCTTACGGAAATTATGATTACTGCTCTGTTCGGAGGGGCAGCGGGATATTTTGTCGGCTATGGCTTTGCTCAAATTATCGGACAAACGGTATTCGGCTCAGCGATTGAGATGAAGCCGCTGGTTATTCCGATTGTCGCCGTGCTGATTGTAGTGGTTACGCTGTTCGGCAGTATTCCCGCTATCAGGACTCTGTTGAGGATGAAACCGGCGGAGGTATTACACGGTCGTTAAACCGAACAACGCATAAATAATTAATCTACTAATGGAGAAAGCAATATGAAAAAACGCAGAATGTTCTTTCGTATGATAACTGCTTCGCTTATACGACGCCGTTCAAGAATGTTTGTAGCACTGCTTGCCATCGCAGTCGGAGCAACTATTCTTTCGGGACTGACAACGATTTACTATGACGTTCCGAAGCAGATGGGTGAACAGTTCAGAAACTACGGCGCAAATATGATTTTTACTGCCGCTGATGACGAATCCACCCTCGAAGACGTTCAGCACGG
>CALGGQ010000092.1 GCA_937915775.1 uncultured Clostridia bacterium
TTCGACTTAGCGGAAATTTTATCGGTGGTTGATTCGGCGCATAAGGAGTTGATGCGGCTATGATGCAACTTGCGGTTTTCCCGAACATGAGTAAGCGGCGAGCGGGCGAGATTGTCGAACGCATTTTCAATTTTTACAATCTCCGCAACGTCGTCAAGCGTTGCTCTTTTTATGTTAGTGAGCATCAAACCAAGTCTTTCCTATGGCTCCGTCAGCGCGAAGCTGTACTTTCATTTGACAGGCGTTTTCCATTTCCTCGGTGACGAGCTGCAAGACGCGCTCGGCTTCGTGCTCCGGCGCCTCCACAATCAGTTCGTCGTGTACCTGCAGAATCAGCTTTGCCTGCAGGTTTTCATCCGTCAGGCGCTTATCCACCTTCACCATTGCGATTTTGATGATGTCCGCCGCAGTGCCTTGAATGGGCATATTGCGCGCCACACGCTCGCCGAACGCACGCAGCATATGGTTAGAGGAGGTCAGCTCCGGCAGATACCGTCTGCGATGGAACAGGGTTTCACTGTAGCCCTGCGCCTTAGCAACCTCAATCATACGGTGCATATAACGGTCAACACCGCTGTAGGTTTTCAGGTAATTATCAATATACTCCTTCGCTTCGCGCATCGAAACGCCGATATCCTTGGCAAGGCTGAACGCGCCGATACCGTACACAATGCCGAAATTGACCGCCTTGGCACGGGAGCGCATCTCCTTGGTGACAAATTCAAGCGGCATGCCGAACACCTGCGACGCGGTAATTGTATGAATATCGTCGCCGTGGTTGAAGGCGCTTATCATATTTTCATCGTCCGCCAAATCAGCGAGCACGCGCAGCTCAATCTGGCTGTAGTCCGCATCCACCAGCAGACAGCCCTCTTTTGCCGTAAAGAATTTACGCATTTCCCTGCCCAGCTCGGTACGGATGGGAATATTCTGGAGGTTCGGCTCCAGCGAACTGATACGTCCCGTTCTGGTTTCCACCTGGTTAAAGGACGTATGAATTCTGCCGTCCGCGCCGATGACCTTGATTAAGCCGTCGCAGTAAGTGGATTTCAGCTTCGTGAGCGAGCGGTATTCCAAAATATAGCCGATGGCAGGATGCTCATTTTGCAGCTCCTCCAGCACCTCGGCATTCGTGGAATAGCCCGTTTTCGTTTTCTTTTTGCAGGGCAGCTTCAAATCCTCAAACAGCGCTACGCCGAGCTGCTTCGGCGAATTGATATTGAATTCATAGCCCACCGCGTCATAAATCAGCTGCGTAAGCTCGTCAATGCGCACGGCAAGCGTTTTGCCGAAGGCTTCAATCCCCTCTTTATCGGCGGAAAAGCCCTCCATCTCCATCTTGGCAAGTACACGCGCCAGCGGCAGCTCGATTTCATTCAGCAGGTCAACCTGCCCCGCTTCCTCCAGACGCGGCTGCGTTTTTTCAAACAGCGGCGCCAGCACGGCAGCGCAGATAACGCTGGCATCCTCGCCGCCGAGCGGATTATCATAGACCGGCTTCGCCACGCCGTATTCCAGGCAGAGATGGTCGATATCGTATTTACTGTCCGACGGACTGAGCAGGTACGCGCTGAGCATCAAATCGCCGGCAATATTTCGGCATTCCACACCCTCCTTGACCGCCAGTCGATGCAGGTATTTGGAATGATAGGTATATTTTTGACAATCGCTATCGGCAAAAAACGCCTTGATAAACGCCTGCCACTGCGGGTGCTCCTGCGGCACGTCCACAATATCGTCGCCGAATGCAAAGAGCAAATCGGTGATTTCATTCTCTACGATGACGGGATAAAAATACACTCTGTCCGTCATTCTGCCGAGCAGGTTTTCAGCCGAATCCATCATGCTGCAGAGGATTTCACGCGGCTTTTCCGCCTCTGTTTTTACCGCTTCGTTGGCGTCTAACTGAAAACGCGGAATCAGGCTGTAAAGCTCCAGCCGTGCCATTTCGGTCACAGCCGCGCGGCTGTCCGTCATCGCAACGGTATAGGTATCAATATGGGTATCAATCGGCGCATCGGTGCGGATTTCGCCGAGCTTGAGGGAGAGATAGGCGTTATCCTGATCACGCTCCAGCTTGCTTTTTACGCCGGGCTTGATGTCAAGGTTATCGAGGTTTTCGTAAATTTCGTCAACGCTGTGATACTTGGCAATCAAATCCAGCGCCGTTTTCGGTCCGATACCCTGCACACCCGGGATATTATCCGAGCTGTCGCCCTGCAGCGCCTTCACCTGAATGAGCTGCTGCGGCGTGACGCCGTATTCTGCCATAATCGCGTTTTCGTCATAAACATCGGTGATGGCCTGCCCCATCTTGGTGCGGGCAAGCAGCACCTTCACGCCGTCGTGCGCGAGCTGCAGCGAATCACGGTCACCTGTGGCGATAAAGCATTCATCGCCGTTTTTGCGGCATTCTGCCGCGAGCGTACCGAGAATATCGTCTGCCTCCCAGCCGGCGCACTCCACCGTCCGGAAGCCAAGCAGATGCAGCAGATTTTTCAGTACCGGCATCTGCGCGCGCAGCTCGTCCGGCATCGCGTGGCGCCCTGCTTTATACGCATCGTACATCTCGTGGCGGAAGGTCGGCGCGTGCACGTCAAACGCCACCGCCACACGCTCGGCGCCGCTCATTTCACGCAGCTTGAGCAGAATATTCAGAAAGCCATAGATGGCGTTCGTATAATCTCCGTTTTTCGTTGTCAGCAGCTTGATGCCGTAGAACGCACGGTTCACAATGCTGTTGCCGTCAAGCACAAGTAACTTCATAATGACACTCCAACTATCATAATCTTTAACAGTATAGCATATTTACCGATGTTTTACAATGAATGACTTGAAATTTACTATGAAAAAGGTTAAGATACTATCAGATGTTTTCGGAGGATGGAAAATGTATTACAGAACACACGCTGCCATCGACCTTGATGCGCTGGAATACAATTTTACAAATACCCGCAGCAAACTGCCCGATGAGGTAATGCTGCTCTGCGTTGTCAAGGCGGACGCATACGGTCACGGGGCGGTGCGCGTGGCACGCTTTCTGGATAAGCAGTGCGACTTTTTCGGCGTTGCCTGCGTGGAGGAAGCACGGGAACTGAAGGAAGCGGGTATTCAGACGCCGATTTTAATCCTCGGCTACGTTTCGCCGAGCGAATATGAATATGTGGTTCAAAACGATATCCGCATTCCGATTTTCCGCCTGTCCGACGCACAGCAGTTAATCCCTTGCGGAAAAAGGCTATAAGCCTGAGGATAACAAGCTGAAGGCGGGCAT
>CALGGQ010000093.1 GCA_937915775.1 uncultured Clostridia bacterium
GAATGTATTAATCAAACATATTATGGAAAAGAATGTAAAGATAAATGTTTTAATTTATTTTACTTGTTGCTGTTTTAATGATTGCGTTGCAATTATTTCTACTATCATAAACAGTGTTCCCACTGCTCACTGTTATGTTTGATAACGATGGGCAATAGTAAAATATATTATAGTTTATACTCTTTACGCTGTCACCAATTACTATGTCTGTTAGAGAATTACAATGGTCAAATGCAAAACTACCTATGCTTGTTACACTGTTCGGAATTGTAACACTTGTTAATTCTTCACAATAGTTAAATGCATAACTACCAATTTTCGTTATGTTATTTCCTATTGTTAGACTCGTTAAACCTGTGCAATAATAAAATGCATAATTACCTATGCTGGTGACACTATTGTCAATAGAAATTGTAATAATATCAGAATTATTGTAAAATGGCGAATGATTGCTATAAGTATAATCAGTCATCGCACCAGTTCCACTGATGGTAAGTGTGCCGGTCGTGCTATCAAAAGAATAGGTAACATTATCACCGCAGGAACCGGTTGTCAGTTCATCAGCAAAAGCCGTTATCTCAAAAACGGGCATAACGGAAAGGAGCATAACTAAAGACAGAATTATGCTTAGAAGTTTTTTCAATTTTTATCACTCCTTATCACAACGGGATACGGGAAGGGCATAACGCCCTCCCCATCCTGTTTATCTTTAATTACTGATTTGCTCCTTGCCTACAAGATATCTTGAAAGCATCGCGACATCACGGTTGTTAACCTTACCGTCGCCGTTAACGTCCATCGCTCTGAGCTGACCTGCGTCGGCGGTATTGCGTTTAACAATAACACGCGCTGCATAGGATACGTCACGGTTGTTAACCAAACCATCGCAGGTAATATCGCCTGTCATAACAACAGTCATAGAATCAATTACGTTGTCGCCGTTCATCAGCGAAATAACGGTATTCGTTCCAACTTTGTCCTCACCGCTGATTGCGTTGCCCTTGTAATTTGTGAAAGTCAACTGTGAATTATCATTCAGGAAGTTAGCTGAAATATTATCAACTGTATTCGTCCCGTCAAGCGGAATTCTTCTCAGATAACCTTCGCTGTCAACATCAAGAGCAGAAAGGTTATTGATTAAGATAGAATTGTTAACGCTTGGCTTAACAGTAATTTCACATACAGCACTATTGATATCATCAACAGATACAGCATAAATGTTTGCCGTACCCGCGCTGACTGAAGTTACTACACCTGTGTTATCTACCGTAGCAACATCCTCATTATCAGAATACCAAACAATAGCGTCATTCAAATCTTCATATTCTTCATTATCGGGTGCTGTAATTGTTGCGTTAATCTGATAAGTAGAATCAAGTTCCATCTGATACTTTGCTTTATCAAACGAAACATTAATAATCTTACTTTCGTCCTTAAATACGGGATGAACGGTGATATCTTCTGTTACATTTTCCCAAGCATCACTGTCCCAACCTACGAATTTCATTGTGCCTTCTTCGGCAACCTCAGGTGCTTCAGCTGTGCCGCCATAACCAACAGTTTGAGTATCATAGATTGTTCCATCCTCTTTTTCAAACGTAACAGTGAATGATTCAAAACTATACCTTACATACAAATCAACCGCACCTGTTTGCGTATTGCTTGCATCAATAGATGCTTCTTCTGTGTATTCATTGTCATTATAAATACCATCTAAAGTATAGCCTTCAACTTCAAGCTTGCTTACATCAAAATCTGCAATTGAATTAACTAAATATGAACTCGTATTTTCCTCTCCATTGATATTGTCGTGAATAGTAATGAGTACGGCATCATTGTTAATGACGTATTTGCTCGTTACCACTTCACTATCATTCTTTCCCATTGATGAGGCGTAGAATTTAAGTTCGGTTTTAGAATCAACAGTAATCGGAGAATCATATTCAATAGCATCAAGATTATCCTTTGGATCTGTTCCATCAATTGTGTAATATATTACTGCGTTTTCATCCTCGCAACTGAGAGTTACGGTCTGTGCGTTGCTATATACGCCTGTTTCCACATTTGATATCGGATCAGGGGTCGTTTCATCAAATGTATATGAAGGGAACACATCGATGTTCTCTTTTACGCTATAAAGTTCTTCAATATCAATGTCCCAGTCACTTATCTCAACACCACTGTCATCTTCAACACTGCTATCATCCTCAATTACTGTAGCTGGTATATCCGCTACTCCATCATAATCTACAGTCTGAGTATCAATTACTGTTCCATCGTAATCATGGAAAGTTACCTCAAATGTCTTCGTTTCGTATTGAGCGGTAACAACCATATCAGAAGTTACAAGAGTTCCTTCTTCATAGTCCCAGCCTCTGCCATATCCGCTTTCAACATCTTCAACTTCAACTTCAACAGTTTGTTCATCTCCATTTTCGTCTTCAATATAGCATTCAGTTGTCGGTGGAACGAGCGGCTCTCCATATTTATACTTTTGAGTATCAATAGTCTGCTTTCTCCAGTCAACAAAGACAACCGTGTATTCTTCATCCTCAAGAACAGGATAAACCTCCATATCGCTTTGAACATTTGTACAGCTGTTGTTCCAGCAAATGAATCTCTTACCCTCAATTTCAGGATTCTCTTCGGGGAAGTCGGATGTCTCGCCCTGTCTAACTTTTGCTTCGTATATAACCTCTGGATTATTATCCTTAATGTCACCGTAGAATTTCACGGTATAAACAGGCTTCGGCGCTTCAATGGTACCTACAACTTGCTTTTCAGTAGTACCTTCAATACCAATCATAATAGTAAAATCGCCTGTCTCGGCGGTAGGTTCTTCACGAAGTTTATAATTAAAGGTATATGAACCATCTTCATCAATGGTGCTTTGCGCAACATACTCATCGGTAAAATCCGAAATAGCATTGTACTTACTCACAAAGAAAGTAATATTTTTACCCGCAAAATCAGGATCAACGCTACCACTAAATGTACGCATTTCGCCGGTAACATCCTCTATGCCGGCTGAAACGCTCTTTTCACGATAAACAGTTCTTGTCTGAACTTCACGCTTGTTTGTTTCCGCTACTTCATCGGCAGACCAGTCGCTCCAATCTTTATCTTCCCAACGGTAGAAATAATACGTATATGTACAATCCCTGTATCTCCACTGTGTTCCATAGTTAGCAGAACCGTTTACCTGTCTGGTAGTTTCATTATACCAGGGGTCATTATAGTTATTATATTTGTAGAAGAATCCTGCTTGGTTACTGTTCTCAGAACCGTAGCAAGAAAGCTGTCCGCCCCAACCTCTTTCCTGATAATTACCACAATAAACGCCACTCCAAGTTCCTGCACACGGACCAAAACGTGAACCGCCGCTTGTTTTGTTGGAATAACGTGTATAATTCCACTGAGTTACCTGATTATATGATTTAACAGCCTGTTGAGTCTGAATATCCCTGCGCTTACTTTCAGTATCGAATGCAGCAACTTGATTCCATGACCAACCTGACCAACTTACCGAGTTGCTGTTATCTGTGCGCTTAACTGTACCACTGGTAACATATGAAGTATCATTAAGACGAGTGTTATATTCATCGCCGTGCAAAATGATATTGTCATTCATCAATGTTACCCAATCAGGTTTAATCTTAGTGTTACCAGTTGTTTCGCGAAGGTTTCTGAAACTGTATTCCAATCTGGACTCAACCTCGTTATCTCCGTTATCTTCTATCGGCGTTGTGCCCCAATCAGACCACATCTTTCCTTCTACGACCGTGGCAAAGTCTTTGTTTGAAATCGGAATACCGTCACTCATACCGTTACTGGTATAACCGTTTACAACATAGATTTCTGCTGTTGTAGCTGCCTTTTCACAAGGAATGAATATCTTTGCTCCAGTTTCCGTTTCACTTTTTTCAAGGCTGAATGCTGAAGATTCAGTCATATCAATCAGCTTGCCTTCCGATGTTTTAAGTGCTACGATAACACGACCTCTTGTAACGACATCAGGATAATTTTGAAGGTTGTAATAAACATAATATCCGTTTGACTGACGAACTGCGCTTGTCATTTCGCAGTCAACAGGAAGATCTTTGTTTTTCCAACCGTAAACCGCATAGATTTTTATGGACTCGTTTTTGTAAGGAGTATATACGTTTTTATATTCCTCACTACTCCATCCCATAAACTCATAGTTTTTAGGAACTACGATTTCTTCATCAGTTGGAGCTGTTGCATCAGCACCGTATTCAACAGTCTCTTTTTTTAACAGAACTTCCTTATTAGGAATACCTTTTTCATTTGCTTGGTAACCAATAAATTCAACGGTATATTTTGCCTTATCATACTGCGCGGTAACCGTTATATCGTTTTTCACGTTATATAGCGAACCACTCCAGCCTTTAAAGGTATGACCTCTTTTTTCGGGAGCAATTAGTGAAACGGCATTATCTCCCCAAGGTATTTTTTGTGTACCAAGTTCAGTTCCGTCCTCATCTTTAAAGGTTACGTTAACAAAATCGTGAACCGTAATGGTTTTACCCAGTTTACCGGGATCACTGGAATACTCACTATTATGAGCAATTACCTCAACTGTGTATTTACCCGGTTTTTGTGATTGGAACGTAGTGGAATTACCGTAAATGTTATCATACCGTTCAACCTGATTGCCGTTTGAATCTTTTAAAATAGCACTAAAATAGTGTGCATCTGTAGGTGTATTCCATTCAACAGTTATTAGGTCACCCAATTTAATATCTTCAGCAGTTTTAAGCGTTACAGTTGGAGGATCTGGTTTTGTTATTGTAGGAATATAATAACTCACATAATTAAGATTAACCCAGCAAGTTGTACCTTTATATGTAGTTTTACCATATACTCCGTCACTGCTAACTTCTGTTATTATTATTGTTGAGCCTCTTGGGATTAAAATAGTGCCCGAAGCTGCATAAACTGTCATAGGCTTAAATAAATCCAAAAGTGAACTCACACTTGATAGCAATGAAATAGATGATTTGTTGATTTTGATTGAAGAAGGAAGATTTATTTTTGCATTAATGTTTACATTAGTTATTACCTTTGACGATTTACCTTTATTTGCATTCGCCTTTATTTTATTTGTGCTATTATAGTATATCTCGTCATAGTTCTTCGCTGTACATTGAGCTTTTGAAGAACTTGTTACAGTAATTTTGCTTTCAAATCCCTTTTTCTTATATTCCTCCTTTGTTTTTACGATAGGCATGATCTTATCAACTTTTTCTTTTACTAAAGGTACACGAACAAGACCTTGTCCTTTTTTTGTCGTTTTAGTAAGTCTACCACAACCAGGGCAGTAATGATATGTCTTTTTAACAACATTTAGAATATCTCTAGTGTGACCTATATATACGCCAAGATATTGACCTTTTGGAACAAAAGCACCACCGAATGTTGCTTTTGTAATCGTTTTTGTTTTTGTATAATTACCTGTTAGAGATAAACACTTGTAACTCACTCCACCTGTAAAAGACCAGGTTTTAGAAATACTCTTAGATTGAAATGCGCCAAACAATCCAGTGACATTTCCATCATTACGCTTTGGATTCCCAATAAGTTGATAAACAACTTCGCTACCCACCTTTTCAGATGAGTAATAATCTTTTGTTCCTTTTGGATTCCTTGATAATTGAATCCTTTCATAGTCGCTTTGAAACGTATAACCACATTGTAAACAGTTTTTAAAATTATATGCCGCATGGGCTGATATTGTATCAAATGGAATAGTTCCAAATAGCATCAAAAATGAAAGAATAATTGAAATGCATTTCTTACTCACTTTTTTCATTTATGGCTCTCCTTTTTTTAATTATAGATTTAAGAATGATTAGTGCTAGTGTAACTATGAGTACTGTTGTAATTATTATTATAGTATTTATGTTTTTCTTTGCTTGTTTTTCTTTCGCAATGGTTATGGTATTATCTTTTTCTTCTTGAGCAGTTTTTACTACATTATCAAGTGCTTCTGCACCATCACCCATAGTTGCAAGGTGATTGAATCCTTCTTCGTCCGCTCCCTCGTTGGCGAGCTTTTGTAGCATTTTGTCAACCGCTTCCTGCTTTTTATCGGCAGGGATTTCACTGAACGTATTGACTCCGTATTCTTTCAGCACTTCACCAGCGGCTTTTATTATTGCATCGGGATCAGTGCTTTCAACAACTTTTCTTGCCGCTTCGTTTTTTGTCGCTTCAAGATAGTCCTGCTTTAATTCATCAAAGCTTTCGTATTTCTTTCCGCCGCCGTAACTGTCAACCCTACCGTTAACGTAGCTTACAACATTCTTTTGTAGCTCCTCAGTTAACGAATTGACATTATCAACACCGTAGGACTGCATTATTTGTTCAACAGAAGAAGTCAAATAATCATCTGAAACCTTGTTGCTATCACTACTTAATTTCTTTGTTGTAGTGATTTGCTCTTTTTTAGGAGCGTCCTTTCCGATATGCACCTTAATCGGACTGCAGCTAAGTTTTGCATCCTCAAACTTTTCATTGAACGTGTCTTCTTGACTGAAGGTAACCGAGATATTGTATTCGCCGTCATCCGATGACTCTTTAACTTTATAAGTCATCATAAACAGCGTTCCGTCATTCTTGACCTCTGCGTTGTCGCTCCAGACTACATCAAACTTTCCTTTAACGGAATAATAGTCCGTAATTGTTGTGTTAAACAGTCCATCAGCTGTCAGACTTCCGCTTGAAACATCGGTAAGCACTAACTGGTTGTCAGGGTATTTAATAGATATCTTAAATCCCATTAACCCTTTATTTCCGCTTAATTTCAGAGGAACGGTTACGGTTTCTCCCTGTTTCGCGTAAATATCATCCGCTTTTACTACGTAACTGTCATCCGCATACGCAATTGTAAAACTACAAACAGAAATGAACATCACCGCGAATGACATCATTACTGCAATTAATCTTTTCAAAAACTCACCACCACCTTTCTACTTCAACTTTACACTTTTAATCTTTGACCAGTTTGAATAGTATTTTTTACCATTCACTGTTTTGTATGTTCTGATTCTTATGTAATATCTCTTATTCGTTTTGAGACCTTTTATTGTTTTTGAAGTTGTTTTGTTTTTCTTAATGGTTATTGTTTTCTTGTTCTTAAAGTTCTTGCTTGTGGAATACTGAATCTGGTATCCTGTAACCTGTTTTGTCTGCTTTTTCCATTTAACTAATACTTTATCTTTCTTAGGTACAACTTTTGTAATACTGGTACCCTTTGGAATGATTGTAAAGTAGAGTGTTTTTGAACCGCTGTACTTATCTTTGAATGTTACCTTTACGGAATACTTGCCGACATTCTTTCTGCCGTTGGCGTATTTAACTGTGTAATACTTTGAAGATACCGTTTTACCGTCAGCGTCCTTTATAATTACCGCAGGTGTTTGAACCTTTCCGTTGTAAACATACTTTGTGGTTTTAAGCTTAACGGTCTTTATTGGCGCGACAGGTTTTTCGTTATTGCCGCCACCCGGATTTGTTGGTTCGGTTGTACCCGGGTCACCGGAGCTTTGTGTTAGATTTAGTTTAACTGTAATATCTTTGCAATCAAGTATTACATCCTTGTATTCTTCGTTGAAAGTGTCATCCTGACTGTACCTTGTTTTAATTGTTGATGTCAGTTCTTTGTCCGTAACAACCTTGAACTTCAAATTGAGAATCGTTCCGTTTTCATCAATCGCGCTTGAACCTGTCCACAGCACATCAAATTCGCCGTTTTTATCACCTATATTGTTTTCAAAACTACCGACAAATGAAGCACCTGATGTAACCGAAATGATTTCAAGTTCTTCGGAATTATATTCAAAGTGAAGCATATAACCCATAATTCCGTGGTTATTGCTTATCTTAACAGGAACATCAAGAGTATCGTTTTTATCTGCGGTTGTTTCATCCGCGTATATAACTGCCGCTTCACTGCTTGTTGAAGGTTTAAACTTCACTGCACAACCCTTGCAAAAAACATCTTCCGCTTCCGAACTTAATCCAAACGCATACTCACCGGAAGCAACAGATTCCTTGCATTTGAAATTGACGGTGACAAAATCCGTATTATTCATTTCAGATGTAATGCCATTAATATCAAGAACAACGTTTCCGTTATTATTTACAGACGTGATATTTGCATTGCTATCAGCTGAAACAAATTCAAATGTCTCTGTTGAATATGCCAAAGTTAGCTGCATACTACTAAGCTCTTTTAACTCGGATAACTTTAACGCTACAGAGAAACTGTTTCCGACGGTAGCATCGTTTGTGTTTGCCGTTACCTTAGCGTAACTTGAATAATTATTGTTAACAATGCTTAAATCAACATCTTGGCAATCGAATAATATATCCTCATAATCCTCATCAAAAGTATCTTCCTGTGAGTAACTTAGTTTTACTGTAGTATTTACGCTTGCTGTTGAGTCGACATTGAAGTTTACATAAAACAGGATTCCGTTTTCCGTATTGTTTTCCGTTCCCGACCAATAAACTTTAAATGAGTCGGCAAAAGCATCACTGTCAATATTATCCTGAAGTCCGCTACTAAAGACATCGCCATATTCAACAGAAACAGGTGTTAACACTTCACTGTCATAACCGATATTTATTCTAAATCCCATAAAACCGGAATTGTTATTGATATATACCGGAAGCTTCAAAGCCCCTCCCGCTGTGACAGATTCACTATAATTTGAATATATAGTTATGTTGTCGTTTGCAAAAACAGAACTTTCAAAGAACAATGTTGAAGAAAGCATCAACACAAGTGATAGAATTAGTGAGATCCCTTTTTTCATTCACAACACCAACCTAATTAGTTTTAGACAATAAAAAATGCGCAGCCGTTAAGCTACGCAATAAAATACAAGCTCAACTGCTGCTAAACAAAAATCTCAAATACAACTATATGTACAGGATTAAGAGCATGTATTTTTGACAAAATATATGCCTGCAGACATAGTTGTACTTAATATTATAATTTTAAGATTTTTGTTTAGCATATTTATGATACCATAATATGGAATTTATTGCAATAAAAAATACAGAAGGCTTTCTTTTAGCCTTCTGTATTTCATAATTTGTTAAATATATATCTACAAACCCCGTAACTTGTTTCAGTTTCAATGATATGTGCTTCTTTCAGTAGTTGCAAATATCTACGCCCAAAGGCAGTTGTACCGAAGTATGCGTCAAAGTTAGTAACAGGCAGGATGACCCAATCGGTGTTGTCCTGCTTGTTTGCTATGTAGTACTTGTAAATCGTAATTAATACTTCCGGCTTTACACCTTTCGGCGTAGCTGATACTAGCAGTTCCATCAATTCAGGAGATAACTCAAAATCCTTGTTTTGCAGTTCTCCCTGCTCTAATGCATCCGCAAGTATATCGTCAAAGTGAATGAGAAAACTGCCCTGCGTTTTTGATGAATATAGCGGCACTTGATATTGCATAACCTTTTTGCGCCAAGCAGAAGCAAAGCCCTTTAACTTATCCGGCTTTTTCTGATCATGTTTTGATACCTTGTCGGGATTATTTTTAATAAACTTAATCGTGTTTTTAACATAGGTATAAAACCAGCCGTTACCGTTGCTGTCAAC
>CALGGQ010000094.1 GCA_937915775.1 uncultured Clostridia bacterium
CTATTATTATAAATATAATGCAATTAATCAATATTCACGAAAATTGAACTGTTTCTTTGGTGAAATTGACTTAAATCAATCGATATTGCTTTCGATATAGGAAACGAGGTCCTCCACGGTTTTCAGGGTTCTGATAGCGTCGTCCGGCAGCTCGATGGAATACTGGTCCTCCACGGTCATCGCCACGTCAATCATATCCAGCGAATCGGCACCGAGGTCGTCAAATAAATCCGAGGTAATCTCAATATCGTCCTCGTTGATTTCCAGCTGGTCCGCTAATATTTCCTTAACCTCATCAAAAATCATTATGAATGCACTCCTTAAAAAACTGTTGTGATTATTTTGATTGTATGGTAATATCATATTATAAATTTTTATACCGTTTGTCAATACATTTTTAGGTAAAGATGAAGATGAGTGGGGAAGAAATGAAAAAACACTATGCGCTGACGGGCTTTCCGCTCGGTCATTCCGTTTCGCCGTTGCTGCACGGGCTGCTGATGGAAGCAGCAGAAATTGACGGCACTTACCGCCTGCTGCCGGCAGCGCCGGACGAGCTTGAAAAAACATATTACGAAACGCTGCATACGCTGGACGGCTTTAACGTCACCATTCCGCATAAAACCAACATCATACCGCTGCTCGACTCGCTCAATGAACGCGCAGCGCTTTTCGGCGCGGTCAATACCGTTTGCCTCAGGGACGGCAGGGCAACGGGGTATAATACGGATTGTATCGGCTTTCTGCGCTCGCTGCAGGGTGCGGGCATAGCGCTCGCCGGCAAGGTGCTGATAGCCGGCTGCGGCGGCGTTTCGAGAATGTTTGCGTTTGAGAGCGTGCTGCATGGCGCTGATGTGACGCTCGCTGTCAGAGCAGCGAGTATGGCGAAAGCGCAGGCGCTGCAAGCGGAAATCAAAGCCAAAACGGAAAAAGCCGTCCGCGTTGTTCTACTGAACGAAGCGGCGGAGGGCTATGATTTAATCGTCAACGGAACGCCCGTCGGCATGAGCCCCGATACCGAGGCTTGTCCGCTGCCGGAGCAGACGGTCAAAGCGGCAGGCGCCGTCTTTGACGCGATTTATAACCCGAGCGAAACGTTGCTGCTGCGCACTGCGAGGGAAGCGGGCATCCCGTGCGTTAACGGGCTGCCGATGCTGGTGTGGCAGGCAGCCGCCGCGCAGGAAATCTGGAACGGCGTATCCTTCACGCAGCAGGAGATTGACGCGGTGCTTGCCGCTGTGCAAAAGGAGATGGAGCAGAATGCGTAATATCATTCTTTGCGGCTTTATGGGCGCGGGCAAATCCGTCGTCGGCAAGGAGCTTGCCAAAATCATGGGCTGCCGCTTTGTGGATACGGACGAGCTGATTGAAAAGGAACAGGGAATGGCGATTAAAGCCATTTTTGCCGCGAGAGGCGAGGATTATTTTCGCGAGCTGGAGCACGATGTCTGCTGCCGTCTCGGCGAAACAAAAAACAGCGTGATTGCCACCGGCGGCGGCGCGATGACCTTTGAGCGCAACGTGGAAGCGATTAAAAAAAGCGGCAGGGTTGTATTTCTTGACGCGGATTTTGACACGATTTGCGAGCGTATCGGCGACAGCAGCAGCCGTCCGCTTTTTCAGGACAAGGAAAGCGCCAGAGCGCTGTTTGAGGCGCGCCGCGCCGCGTATCTCGCCGCCGCGGATATCACGGTGGACGGCAATATGAGCGCCAGAAAAACCGCGATGACGATTGCGCAGATGTTCCGCTGATAACGCCGCTTGCAAGAAAAAGTTGAAAAAATAGAATTGATGTGGTATAATGTCACATATTCCATCGCACTGTTTGTAAAAGAGGTGTCATAAAATGTACGCTAAAGCACCGGAGGGTGAGCTCAACCACGGCATCGCGATGTTCCGTAAGTACAAGAACCTGCTGTCGGAGCTGACCCGAAAGAGCGTTAAGCTGAAATACAGAAATTCCTGGCTCGGTATTGTGTGGAGCTTTTTACAGCCGCTGCTGAATATGATTGTACTGTCCGTTGTATTTTCCAGCATTTTCGGCAGAAACGATAAAAACGTTATCTGCTATCCGGTTTTCCTGTTTTCAGGCAGACTGCTGTATGAATTTTTTACCACGGCTACCCGTAACGCGATGACGACCTTCCGCCGTAACGCCGCGATTATCAAAAAGGTGTATGTGCCGAAGTATATGTATCCGCTTGCATCGATTCTTTCCAGTTTCGTCACGCTTGCCATCTCAATGATTTGTTACGTATTAGTGTGGATTTTCTTCAAAGTGACAGGCATTGCAGGCGGCGGCAATTTAATCATTTCCTGGCGCGCTATCTTCATCGTGCTGCCGATGTTCTTCCTGCTGGTATTCTCCACGGGCGTCGGGCTGGTTTTGTCGGTGCTGTGCGTGTATTTCAGGGATATCGAGTATATCTACGATGTACTGTGCAAGCTGCTGTTCTATTTGCTGCCTGTCATCTATCACATCAAGAGAATGCCGGAAAACATCCGTCCGTTCATTCGGGCAAACCCGCTTTATCATATGATTGAGCTGTTCCGTCAATGTATTCTTTACAGTGAAAATATGAATCCGAAGATGGTTCTGTACGCTGCCGCTTCATCCGTGATTATGCTGTTCATCGGCATGCTGATTTTCAACTGGAAGAGCGACGATATTATCTATCACTTATAATAGTTTTTAGTTTTGAGTTTTGAGAATAATGATGAATGGGGCGAGCATATGACTCGCCCCATTATATTAATGCATTAATAATCGCGTTGGAAACGAGCATACCCTGCGGGGTGAGGGCAATGCGCTCGTCTGTTTCACGCATCAATCCTGCTTTTACAAAAGCCTGGTACGGTTTGTCCGTCAGGCTTTTTTGAATGCCTTCGGTTAAGCGCAGCCCCAGCATAATCGCTTCCTCTCTGCCGCCGCCGTTGCCGTCGGGAATCAGGCGAAATTCACGGTCGTAGTAAAACCGCCTGCCGCCCCAGAAGGAATGCGCGCTTTTGCCGATGCCGAGGTAAGGCACGAGCTGCCAATATTTCAGATTGTGGCGGCTCTCAAAGTTCGGTTTTGCAAAATTGCTGATTTCGTACTGCCTGAGCCCGAGTTCACCGAGCACCTGCACCGTTTTCAGATACATTTTAGCCGTCTCGTCCTCCTCGGGCAGGGCAAGGCGGTGCTGTATTTCGGCAAATTTCGTGCCTTCTTCAATCTTCAGCAGATATGCCGAGATATGCTGCACCTGCATTTTGTCGATAAAATCAAACGTTTCATCAAGGCTTGCAAGCGTCTGTTTCGGCGTGCCGAGCATTAAATCGAGGCTGATATTCTCGATGCCGGCGTTTTTCGCGTCGGCGACAGCCTTTGCCACCTCCGCTTTGCCGGCGCTTCTGCCGAGGGCAAAGCGCTCCTTGTCCACGGCGCTCTGCATGCCGAGGCTGATGCGGTTGATGCCGTAGCTTCTGTACAGCCGAAATGCCTCGCTTAAATCCTTTGACGGATTGCATTCTATCGTGATTTCGCTGTCTGCGTCTATCTCATACTGCTCCCTTGCCGCCGCCAGCACGCTTCCGATTAACT
>CALGGQ010000095.1 GCA_937915775.1 uncultured Clostridia bacterium
CGTAGCGTATGCCGTCCACAATCGTCCTTTGCGTGTTCAGCATGGCGAGGATAAGCTCGGTCTGGTTAATCTCGCCGCCGCTCATCTCCAGAAAGTGGGTTCTGCTGCCTGAAAAGACCTCTTCCAGGATCTGCTCTGTATTGTTGACCTTACCTACCGCCATGATCGCGTAGGTCCCGTGATGCGACCTGACGATCAGCGGCTGTGGATCATAGTCCGAGATACAGCCAATACCCATCTCTCCTTCCATCTTACCGATATCGCCGGCAAATTTGGTCCGGAAAGGTGCATTTTCAATATTGTGGATCGCTCTGTTGAAACCCTTCTTCCCGAAAACGGCCATACCTGCACGCCGGGTGCCGAGGTGGGAATGATAATCTGTTCCGTAAAAAAGGTCAAAAATACAATCTTCTCTGGAAGCTGCTGCAAAAATATCAGGTTCCCTGCTTTCTGTTTATCAATAAAATGGATTTAGACGGTGCGGATAAAGAGCGCGTTTTATACCAGCTGAAAACAAAGCTGAGCGACGGCTGCCTTGCCTTTACGGATGCTGAATCCGCAGAGTTTTTTGAAAATGCGGCGCTGTGCGACGATAGGCTGCTCGCGCAATATGACAGCACGGGAAGCATTGAAAAGCAGGCGCTGAAGGAAGCCGTCAAGCAGCGGAAGCTATTTCCCTGCCTGTTCGGCTCAGCGCTGAAATTAAACGGCGTTCAGGAATTCCTGGACTGTCTGAACGCTTACACCACGATGCCGCATTACAGTAACACTTTCGGCGCAAAGGTGTTCAAGATTTCCGAGGACAATCAGAAAATCCGCCTCACCTTTTTAAAGGTGACAGGCGGCAGTCTGAAAGTAAAGGAAGTGCTCTCAAGTAAGCGCAACACAGCAGCCGAAAAAGTCAACCAGATTCGTATCTATTCCGGCGACAAATTCAGCACTGCTGACGAAGCGCCTGCCGGCACAATCTGTGCCGTAACAGGTATTTCCTTTGCGCGCTCCGGCGACGGACTAGGCACGGAAAAGGATTCCGGCCTGCCGGTGCTGACGCCGGTGCTCACCTATCGTCTGGAGCTGCCGGAGGGCATTGACAGCCACACGGCGCTTGAAAAAATGCGCCTGCTCGAAACAGAGGACCCGCAGCTGAAGGTTGTATGGAACAGTCGCCTCGGTGAAATCCAGGTGCAACTGATGGGCGATATTCAGCTGGAGGTGCTGCAGGCAGTTATCAAGGAGCGCTTCGGCTTCGACGTTACCTTCGGCAAGGGCAACATTATCTATAAGGAAACCATTAAGGACACCGTTGAGGGCATCGGTCATTTTGAACCGCTGCGGCATTATGCCGAGGTGCATTTGCTGCTGAAGCCCGGCAAACGGAACAGCGGTCTGGTATTTTCAACGGACTGTAAGGAGGACTTACTCGATAAAAACTGGCAGCGGCTGATCCTGACGCATTTATACGAAAAAACGCACATCGGCGTGCTGACCGGCTCACCGATAACCGATATGGAAATCACGCTGGTATCCGGCAGAGCGCACCCAAAGCACACTGAGGGAGGCGATTTCCGCCAGGCGACGTACCGCGCCGTACGCCAGGGCTTACGCACGGCTGAAAGCGTTTTACTGGAGCCGATGTATGAATTCTCGCTGGAGGTTCCGAGCGAAAGCATCGGCAGAGCCATCAGCGACATTCAGCGGATGAGCGGCACTTTTTCTCAGCCGGAAACCGTCGGCGAATTCACTGTAATCAACGGCACAGCGCCTGTATCCGAAATGAGCGAATACACGCGCGAGGTGCTGCAATATACTCACGGCAAGGGCAGGCTGACCTGCTCCTTCAGCGGCTATGACGTATGCCATAACGCCGAGGAGGTTATCCGTTTTGTCGGCTACGACTGCGACGGCGATACCGACAACACAGCAGATTCCGTTTTCTGCTCGCACGGTGCCGGCTACATCGTCAAATGGGATGACGTGAAAACGCATATGCACCTGCCGAGCGCGCTGGCAGCGCCGAAGGAGAGTTACATCAAGACCTTCTCCCCTGCTGCTGTATCCAACATGAAAAAGCAGAAGGACATCTTTGCGCTGGACAAGGAGCTGATGCAGATATTCGAAAACACCTACGGTCCGATTAAGCGCCCGGAAACCTTTGTCACGCGAGAGCGCTATCAGCCCGATACCAATAAGGACAGCCGTTACAAGCGCCCGAAAGCGCCGCAAACAGACGGTAAGGAATATCTGCTGGTTGACGGCTATAACGTCATCTTTTCCTGGGAAAACCTGCGCAAGCTATCGGAAAGCAGCATTGAAGGTGCGCGCAACACACTCGTGAATATTCTGTGCAACTATCAGGGATATAAAAAGTGCGAGGTTATCCTGGTGTTTGACGCATACAAGGTCAAGGGAAATCAGCGTGAAATTGAGCGCGTTAACAACATCAACATTGTTTACACCAAGGAAGCGGAAACCGCAGATATGTACATCGAAAAGGTGACGCACGAGCTTGCGAAAAAGCATAAGGTGCGCGTCGTCACCTCCGACGGAATGGAGCAGTTAATCATTCTCGGCAGCGGCGCCCTGCGCGTACTCTCTCTTGCATTCTTAGAGGAAATACATCAGGCAGAGGACGAAATCCGCCAAATCATTGAAGCACATAATTAACTTAAGAAAAACGGCTGTCTCACATCAACTTGTGAAACAGCCGCTTTTTTGATTCACTTTTCATAAAACACCAAAGTTAGCTTCTCGTTAATTCTTCGCGTTTCTCCGGTTTTACGATAGCCCATTTTTTCATAGAGGTAACAATTTGCTTTTTCCGTGATGATGGTATCAAGGCTCCAATGATCAGCACCGTGGATTGCTTCCGCAGCTTTTATTGCTGCCTGCGCACAACCTTTGTTTCGGTATGCTGGCAAAATTCCAATGGGAGATATCCGCTTCCTGCTGCCATCCTTTTTATCTACTACACGAAGAAACCCGACTTTTTCACTATCTACTGTAATGAAATAGTAATAGGTGAACGGCTGCTCGAATCTCTGGCGGATTTTTTCAACGCTTTCAGCTGCGGGGTTTGTTTCATAATCCCGATACTTTTCAAGCAATTCTGTAAACGCTTCAACCTGCATCTGCCAAATAGCTTTTATATCACTTTCTGTTGCAGGCAATAATTTTATGTTCATATTACATTTCAATCCAATATCTTTCTAAATATTCATCACTATTTGGCAGCTTAACCGTACTTTCATATACTCCGCAGTTTGCAAGAATAGTTTTTCTGCTGCCTTCATTATCACTAAGGCAAGAAACAAGAACTCTGTTTATTCCCAATTCTTTGCAATACTTTAACGCCTCTTTCAGCATACTTTTCGCATAACCTTTGCGACGCTCGGAAGGTCTTACCGAGTAACCGATATGTCCGCCGTATTTTTCCAAATAATCATTGAAATAATGACGCACATTTATCATGCCTACAATCTTGCCGTCATTTTCACGAACATAGATAAACTGCGTTGCCTGAACTAATCCATCGGGTACAGTTTCTATGTTCATTACAGACATATTGTATTCAATCCATTGGGCAGGGTTTTCTAACCTGTTGAGAGAACTTGTACCGTCAAAAGTGCTGTTCATTTTCAGCATTTCATCCCTGTACGCTTTTATTTCATTTGCATATTCGATTGTCGGTATTACTAATTTCATAATTACAATTCAAACCTTAACTTAATCATTTTTGCAGTTTCCTGAGCTGAAAGATTGGTATTATCAATCTTGATATAATTATCAAACGGTATTTCTCCGTCGTAACTTTCCATTCGGAAGTTGGCGTCATCTTCCATCAATCTCTTGTTTGACAATTCAATATCGCGCTTTGACGGTTTGTTTTTCAAACGGTTTTCGCTGCCGTTTCTTTCAAGCCTTACGCTCTGCGGAGCGACGAGTTCTACATAATAGAATTCCGTATGATACGGCTCAAAAATGCTTTTTATATGCTCAATATAATCCCAGTCCTGTTGGTCAAATGCGCACATATACGTGAAAATAAAGCCGTATTTATCGCTTTTGGCGAATTCTTCAAAGATGATTTCACGAAATCTATTGATGGCAGGTCCGTTATATTCTCCGAAGATCTCCAAGATAGGCTCTATGCTCATATGATTGTGAAAGAGCCTTAAATCCGTTATCTTTGTTAATTCCTGTCCTACCGTCATTTTTCCGACTGCGGCATTGCCGATAATAAACACTAATTTCATAGTATTTTTCACTCCTCATTTTGAGTGCATAAAGACCAATTATCTATCCAAAAATCTTGACCTGTCAACAGCCGTCGCAGACGGCGTTATTTTTTGTCTCTGCAAACGACGGCGAAGGAGGCGGCGTAGACCGTTGCGCCTTCCGATTTCAGTTCGGCAGCGAGAGCGCTCAGGGTACTGCCGGTGGTTTTGACATCGTCAATCAGTAATACCGCTTTTCCTTTTAAATCGGTATTGCGAATTGTCTGGAATGCGCCGTACAGGTTTACCTTTCGCTCCCTCGCTGTGAGCTTTCGCTGCGACTTGGTATGCCTGATTTTACGCAGCAGCGGCAGACACGGAATATCCATCAGCGCAGCGACCTGCTTTGCCAGCAGCTCGGACTGGTTGTATCCCCTGCGCCATTTGCGAAAAGCGGTCATCGGGACAAAGGTAACGATGTCGAACGTGATATCAGGATAACGCGCATGAACGGTGCCGACAATCTCCTGCGCATATGCCTCAGCAAGCTCCGAAAAGCCGTGATTTTTAAAACGGTATACGCCTTTTACAATACTTCCTTTGTAATAATACGGTGCGCAAAATCCCTTATATGACGGTGAAAACTTATCCCGTTTACAGTGGCAATATTGCTTCTCCACACCGCATTTGCGGCATACTGAGCCCATTACCTTTTCCGCATTCCGACAATCATCACAGTAGGTTTCGTCCGGTGCAATCACCTCGCCGCACAGGCGGCAGCGCTTCGGAAACAGCGATACCGAGAGTACCTCTTTCACTCTGCTCATACCGTCAGATACCCTGCAACCTGGGCATAGATACCCTCGCTGAAGCCCTGGATATTCATAATCTGCTCCACTGAAGTATAACTGCCGAGGTAATCCCTGTATTCCAAAATGGCAGAGGCGCGCTTCTCACCGAGTCCGTCAATCGTCATCAGCTCCTCCAGCGTGGCGGTATTGAGGTTTATCGGGTATGTTACCTGAAGCTGCGTCGTTGTTTCAGTCGTCTGTTCGGTTTGCACTTCAACCGAAACGGCAACCGTTGTTTTTGTTGCGGCTTCGGTGGTGGTTTCAGGAGGCGCTGTCGTCTGTGCTTGAGCGGCGGTTTGGCTCTGTACCGTCGACTGTGCTTGGGCGGTACTTTCGCTCTGTGCAGCAGTCGTTTGCTCCTCACTGACGGAACCGCTTTCTTCTGTCAGTACGGTAACGGTGTTTGAGGAAATGACCTCATACACGCGCGGCTGTGAAAGTGCCATATAAATCAGCACGCCTGCTGCCACGAGCAGCGCGATACCGATTAACTGCATTGTTTGCTTTTGATTACTTTTCATAACGTCTTTTTGGGTTTCTTTTTGGCTTTGGTTGGTGTTGTTGCGCTGACGGCTTCACAAGACATTTTTCGCTTGTTCCGATTAAGTCAAAGCGCTTTGCCTTTTTCAGCGCTTCTTCAATCAAAGGCGCATTCTTAGGGTTATAATACTGCAGCAGTGCGCGCTGCAACGCTTTTTCATGCGGATTGACGGCACAGTAAACCGGCTGCATTGTGTACGGGTCAAGCCCTGTATAATACATCGTAGTGGATATCGTACCGGGTGTCGGATAAAAATCCTGTACCTGCTCGGGACGGATACGGTTTTTCTTTAAAAAGACTGCCAGCTCGATGGCATCACTGAGC
>CALGGQ010000096.1 GCA_937915775.1 uncultured Clostridia bacterium
CCGTGGGAGCCGAGCACGTTGCCGAAGCGCACGGCGGCATATTCGGTGTTCTTCGATACCGTGTTCATATACTGCACGATGATTTCCGTAATGCGCTTGGTGCAGCCCATGACGTTCGTGGGGTTAACCGCCTTGTCTGTTGACAGGATAACCATTTTGGTCACCTGATATTCATCGGCAACCAGCGCCACGTTATATGTACCGAAAACGTTGTTCTTAACAGCTTCGCACGGGCTGTCCTCCATCAGGGGAACGTGCTTGTGCGCAGCGGCGTGGAACACCACCTCGGGATGAAATTCCTCAAAGACCTCTCTGAGCCTGTCCATATCGCGCACGGAGCCGATACGCACGCAGATGTCAATGCTGTCGCCGTAGCGGTCCTTCAGCTCGTTCTGCAGCTCAAAGGCACAGTTTTCGTAAATATCAAAAATGACGATGCACTTCGGGTCGTAGCGCGCCACCTGCATACACAGCTCGGAGCCGATGGAACCGCCGCCGCCTGTTACGAGCACGGTTTTGCCGATGAGATAGCGGCATACCTTCTTATCCAGCGAAATCTCCGGACGCGCCAAAAGGTCGGTAATCTCCACGTTACGCACCTTGCGCGACGCTGTCTCGTCAAACATCTCAGCAACGGAGGGGCTGATTTTCACCTTTGCGCCGGTCTGCATAGCCAGATCGATGACCTCGCGCTGTCTGGTTTTGGTGGCGGAGGGAATGCAGATAATAATCTGGTCAATGCGGTGCTTTTTCGCCAGCGGAACAATCTCCTCGCAAGTGCCTACCACCTTGACGCCGTTGAGCTTTTTGCCGTGCTTGTTCGGGTTGTCATCCACGGCGATGACCGGTTTGCCGGTTCTGAAATGCTCGGAATTGAGCGCGTCAATCACGAAATTGCCCATAAAGCCGGCGCCAACAATCATCACGCGCGGACTGCCGGAGGCACCGCGGAATGCCGAAAGCGAGAACCGCTTGATAATTTTAAATCCGAGCCGCGGCAGGATAATCGCCATCGTTAAGAGAATGAAAAAGGCAATGTATGCATAATAGGCAAGTCCGCCGTTATAATGCAGCGCAAATTTGAACAGCAGCCGGTCTATGGCAAACAGGGCGCCCGTTTCAATAAAGGCGGCAACCACACCGCGCACGATTTCGTCCACGCCGGCAAAGGTCCATACCGAGCGGTATAAACCGAGAAAGGCGTTGATGACAACAGCGAGACCACCGACGATAATCAGATGCAGATAGGAGAACAGGATATCGCTGTAGCTGGTGCCGACGATTTTTCCGTCCTCTGTAAAGAAACAAATCACCATGTTGCACAGGCTGAACAGGGCAAAATCCATGACCACAATGATGGCGTATTTCAGCAGTACAACGAATCGGCTGTCCCGGTAAAAGGGCTGTGTTGCTTTGTCAGACATAATATTTCCCGCTTTTCATTAAAATTTGTGAGTTATCAATTTATTATATTACAAAACGATGAATTATTCAATATATAAATGTTTAACAACGTAATTATTTAACTGCGTCTTGATTTTCAGCGGGAAACGTGTATAATGGTCTTTGTAATAATATTGTAACTTTTATCATTATTTTGTTATAAACGCGGAGAATATCAGATGAAAATAAAACGATTCGCGGCTGTTCTGGCAGCGTTGCTGATACTGATGCTGACGGCATTACCGCTGACGGCGTCGGCAGTGACGACCTCGCAGTTAAAGGACGAGCTGCTGTCCATTGCCGAAAATGAGGTCGGCTATGAGGGAACAAGCTCCTATTCCAAATACGGCGAATGGTACGGCTATCAGGGCGGTTGGTGCACCACCTTTGCGCTCTGGTGCTTTAACGGTGCCGGAGAGGCATACGGCGTCAAGCTGTACGGCAGTATTGTGCCGAGCGGCGGCAACTGCAATTCCATGATAAGCTGGTTTCAGAACAAGGGCAGATACCATACGCGCGATTCGGGCTATGAACCGTCAAGAGGCGATTTGATTTTCTTTGACTGGAGCGGCAACGGCTCCTCCCAGCACGTCGGCATCGTCAATTATACGGACGGCGACACGATTTATACCGTGGAGGGCAACTGCTCCGGCAAGGTCAAGGAGAAGGAGTATTATCCCGACGGCTCTTACCCTTATGCCAGCACGGACGCCATTATGGGCTACGGCTCGCCGGATTGGAGCGCCGTTGCAGACGGCACTGCCGAGGAGGCGCAGACCACGCAGGCGACCACGGAACAGACCACTACCGCTACAACGACGGCAGCAACGACAACAACGACTACCGCCACAACCACAACGGCGGCGCCGACCACACAGTCTACGACGCAGCAGACCACCACGCAGGCAACGACTTCTGCAACGACAACCACCGAGACCACCACCACGACGACAACGGAAACAACCACCGAATCCACCACCGAATCAACGACGGAGTCCACGACGAAGCCGCTGGTGGTGCCGACGGATATGAAGCTGCACGCCGCGACCAATACGCTTGAGGTAGGCGACAGCGTTACGCTGGATTATACGATAGAGCCGAGCAATGCAAATGCCGTCGTCGGCTACTTCTGCGATGAGGAAAATATTATTGAAATTTCCGAGGGCGGTGTGATTACCGCCACGGGCGAGGGTGTGGCGACCGTCGTTGTGTGCGCCAACGATGAGATATACCGCCAGTGCGATTTCGTCGTCAGCGCGCCGAATGCGCAGGTGACGCTTGTGCAGGGCGACAGCGCAGCATTTCTGCGGTATATGCAGCCGCGGATCGCGGAGGGCGTCTGTGCGCTGGTGTTCGATTCGGATGCGGAAGCCTGCAAGGCGCTCGGTATTCCGTACAAG
>CALGGQ010000097.1 GCA_937915775.1 uncultured Clostridia bacterium
GAGCCGCGGCAGGAATCGCCGCAAAGCGAAGTGGATATGTCCGGCGACGAACGCCGCGCGGCTATCGGCGGTGCGCTCAGCGCAACGCTGCTGATAGGCGCCGTCTTTGCCGCAGTCATCGGCATTGCTATCTTCATTATGACCAGGCTTTGGACTTAATCTGATTAAATAGCTATTTCACAGATGTGAGGTAGCTATTTTTTATTGACAACTGTTTATGCTTTTGCTATAATATACATAGATAACATATGTATATCATTAATCTATGTATAGGAGGTTATCGTATGAAAATCAGTAAGGAACTGTCCAAGGGCAGTAACGCCGTGCTGGTGCTGTCCGTGATTGCCACGGAGGATATGTACGGCTATAAAATTGTTAAGGAGCTTGAAATGCGCTCGGAAGGTGTCTTTTTGATGAAGGAGGGTACCTTATATCCTCTGCTTCACGCGCTGGAGGACACGGGAATGATTGAGTCCTATTGGGTAGATGCCGATAGCCGCAAACGCAAATATTATCACATTACGCGCAAGGGCAAGGCAATGCTCAAGGACAAGAAGGAAGAATTTGAGGTTTATTCAACAGCGGTCAATAAGGTTTTATCCTTTGCATAGGAGTTTCAATGGAATCGAATTATATTAAAAAAGTATTGTCGCACCTGAAAAATAAAGCCACAAAACGTGAGCTGGAGGCTGAGCTTGCCGACCATATTGCCTTGCACAAAGAGCAGTATGCTGAAATCGGCTATGAGGAGGCGCGGGCATTTTCTCTTGCCGAAGGAAAAATGGGTGATGCCGATGTAGCCGGAGAGCAGCTTGCCGCACTGGAATGTGAACAGAAAAGAAGGTGCCGACTATTGTTGGGCTTGGCAGTGTTATCGCTGCTGTTGACAGTATTAATACCGATTGCTTCTGGAGCAGATAGCACCCTTCTTATCAGTTCTCTATATTTTATCTGCCTGTTATGGAATCTTATTAATTTGCTGTTAGGGTTACGGTATAAAAAATATGCCAATATTTTGTTGGGCGGCGGTTCAGCGCTTATTGAGTTGTGTTATCCGATCGGCTTTTGGGGTGAATGGATTGTTGATTTTTTTACCAGCCGTCAGCAGTATAAAGAATTTTTTGGCGACTTCCAGCCGGAATTACCAATAACGGAGCCGGTGGAGTATGCTATGTGCGTGCTTGCAGCGCTGCTGATGCTGACCGGTTTATGGACCACCTTTTGTTTCAGACGGGGCAGCTACAGCAAGCAAAACAAAACTGCCGGTCACATATCAGTTTGCGTATTATCCGCGTTTATTCTTCTGCTATCTGCTATTCTTGTATTCAATGCTGTGTGCATTGCTGCTTATCCGAGGCGTGCACAGCAGGAAATCAGGGCAGAACTTCAGCAGTTTGACAAGGTGCTGGCGGACAACCTTGACGATATCCTCCAAGGTGATTTTACCGCCGTCACATCACTGGAAAGCGAGCATTTAGACGTGGTTGTCCGCTCCGCGGCGGAATCGTCCAAAGCGTTTATCTTAGTGAGTAATCACACAAGATATATAACCGGCAAGACAATTCCATATAACACGGAAGAAGCGGTTGCAGTTCAGCTGCAGCAGGCGCAGCAGAAGGACTTTGCGTTGCAGGATATAACGATTCCGTATGGCTACTACATTGAGGTCAACGGTGATGGCAGCGCGAACATATACACCAATTTTGAAATAAACGACAGCGATGATGCTAAAACAGGGGACAATGAGTCTCAGCGATATCTGGCTTTTGAATGGGACGATGCTACGCTGCGCGTTAAAGCGATAAACGAATGAGATGAATTTATAAGCACACCGGAGTGCCGCCAGCAAATAATTCTGACAAATAGCAAAAAAACACTTGCATTTTTATGCCGGATGTGTTATATTATTTGAGCATTAAAAATGCGCTATGCGCCGGTAGCTCAGCTGGATAGAGTGACTGGCTACGAACCAGTAGGTCGGGGGTTCGAGTC
>CALGGQ010000098.1 GCA_937915775.1 uncultured Clostridia bacterium
ACTTAAAAAAAGAAACAGAAGCTGCCGAAGCCGAGCTCTCTGCTGAACTTTCTGATCATTAGTTGTTATGCGGCCTTTTCGCCTTACGGCGAATACGGCGGCTATACGGTTGACGTACCGCTGACCGTGAACGGACAAAATTTCCACGGTGACGGAACGCAAACGATTAGCGTGAATGCCGGTGATACCGTCACGATTGCAGTGAATAGCGGCAGAACGTTTGCCAGAACGCTGACGGTCAAGGCAAACCCCAACCAGCAGCATATCACCGTGCCTGTCGTGGCAGTGGATATGAATCAGGACGGCATTATCAACGCAAAGGACTACGCAGCTGTTCTGAAACTCAGTTCCGCTGACCAAAAGACGAAATATGCTTCTGTGATTGAGGCGTTCCTCAACACCCGTGAAGCAGACGTGACCTATTAAGTAATACAAAAAGAAGCGTTCGGCTCAGCCGAACGCTTCTTTATTACTGTATTAATCTGTATTTTTTGTACTTTCCACCGGCGTTTTCGGAAGGCTGTACCGCTCGGGCAGACGGATAAAATGGGAGGAGATGGCGTCTGTCGGGCAGGCAGCCTTGCACTTGCCGCAGCGGATACATTCGGGAGAATTGATATCCTTTAACACCTCCACTGCCATCGGGCAGGTGCTTTCGCACTTGTTGCAGCCAATACATTTGCCCTCGTCAACGCTCATCTGATACAGGCTGAATTTGTTAAAGAGTGCGTAGAAGGCGCCAAGCGGGCAGAGGTAGCGGCAAAAGCAGCGATGGATGAATACCGAGCTGACGAGAATAACGGCAAGCACCGCTGTTTTCCATCCGAACAGCACGCCGACGAGTGCCTGCAGGCTTTGATTGCTCAGCACGAGCGGGATGCCGCCCTCCAGCGTTCCGGCAGGACAGATGTACTTGCAAAACCACGGCAGTGAAATACCATTGCTGTCCTTTGCCAGCAGCGGCAGCAGAATGACGAATAGCAGCAAAACAGCGTATTTCAGATACCGCAGGGGCTTGTCAATTTTTTGAGGCACGGCGAGCTTCTTCGTCGGGATTTTGTGCAGCAAATCCTGAATAAAGCCGAACGGGCACACAAAGCTGCACAGCAGCCTGCCGCAGAGCACGCCGAACAGCATCAGCGTTCCGAGCACATAAAACGGGAATTTGCCGTGGCTTTTGCCGAGCACTGCTTGCAGCGCTCCAATGGGGCACGAGCCGAGTGCTCCGGGGCAGGAATAGCAGTTCAGCACCGGCACGCAAAACGCCTTAGTTTTGCCCGTGAATATTTTTCCTTTCGAAAAGCCCGTCGCATACCCGTTCAGAAAACAGGTGAAACCGAGCTGAACGGCAGTTCTGACGGCGCCATGCTTCTTTTCCTTTTGCGTTTTCATCCGATTCCGATACATTCCAGACACACCTTAATCGCTTTTTGCAGCACGGTTTTGTATTCGCTGTTCAGGATGCCGGTGCCAAGCATTCCGGCTCCTGCCACGAATGTGAGCACGCGCGCGAGGATGATATTTCTGCGTTTCATCGTTTACTCCTTTGCCTCTGCCAGCGCCGCCTGAATATGCGCGTTGTACGTCTCCGCCACGTTGGGGACGCTGCCGATGATTTCACTGCCTACGATGTTGCCCTTGCTGTCAATGAACAGGGTGGTGGGGATGTACTGAATCTGATTCAGCACCGTCAGAAAATCGCCGTCCGCCTGCGTAATCACCGTTGCCGTCAGTCCCGCGTCGTCAATAATGCTTTGTGCAGAA
>CALGGQ010000099.1 GCA_937915775.1 uncultured Clostridia bacterium
CGGAGAACTACGATGAGTTCGACGAGAATTATATGCCGGAGGACGGATATGACGATTCCCTCGGCAAAAAGAGACGCCGGATGTACGAAATTAACCGTGCAGCCGCCCGATTTTTCCACACCTATATGATGAGCGAGCAGGGAACTGCCGGTCTGAATTATTATAAATCCCGCGGTCTTTCGCAAAAAACGATTACCAAGTTCGGGCTCGGATACGCTCCGAATGACTGGGATTTGCTACCCAAGCATTTAAAGGAGCAGCGCTTTTCCATTGCTGAAATGTTGGAAGCCGGCTTAATTCGCAAAACACAGCGCGGCAGTAATATTGATACCTTCCGCCACCGTGTGATGACGCCGATTATTGACATTCGCGGCAATGTGATTGCTTTTGGCGGACGTGTGCTGGACGATACCAAGCCAAAATATATCAATACATCTGATACTTTAGTCTATAAAAAGACTAATGAGCTGTTCGGTATGAATCTTGCCAAGGACAGCGGCACGGATACGCTGATTCTCTGCGAGGGGTATATGGATGTGATCGCGATGCATCAGGCGGGCTTCACCAATGCCGTTGCCGGCTGCGGAACTGCGCTGACGAACGAGCAGGTACGGCTTATCAGCCGTTACGCGAAAGAAGTTATCCTCGCCTATGATAACGATGAAGCCGGTAGAAAAGCGCTTGAAAAAGCCATTGGTCTGTTCCGTCAGACGGAGATGCAAATCCGTGTGCCGTCTCTCAGCGGCGGCAAGGACCCCGATGAGATTATCAAGAATGTCGGGCGTGACCGTTTTGCCGCGATGTTGAACGGTTCTGCCAATGAAATTGAATATGCTTTGATGAAGCTGCGTGAGCAGTACAATCTGCATTCCACACAGGGCAAGCTGGAATTCATGAATGAGGCGATTAAGGTACTGTCTGATACCTCACCGATTGAACGGGATTTATATGCGTCGCGTCTTGCCGAGGAGCTGGATATTGATAAAAGCAGTGTCAAAGCGCAGCTCGAGGATTATGTTAAACGGCGTGACCGCTACCGACAGCGTCAAAATATTAAAAATGCTGTCAGCGACGATATGCGCGCAAATACGCGGGAAAGCTATGTCACCGGCGCTACGACTAAAAAACTGAAAGCGGAGTACCGATTAATCGGCTTATTGCTAAAATACCCTACGATGTTTGACAGCGGTTCCGATATAGACAGTGCTATGCTGAGCGAGGGCTTTGTCAGAACAGTGATAACGCTGACGATGCGGTTGATTGAGGACGGCGTTTCAACGGACTTAATGAACTACTCTCAGTATCTCAGCGAAACGGAGCTTGCCAAGCTCTCCGGGATCATTGCTGCCTTTAATGACAGCCAGACTCCTACGCAGGAAATCAAGGACTGTCTGCGTGTTATTCGAGAAGAATATAATGACGCAAAGGCAGATAATAACGGTGATTTGACGGATAACGCTTATTACAGCGAACGTTTTAAAAAATTACAGGATAAAAAGAAAAAACATAGAGGAGAATAAGGAATGGAAAAGAAACAGGAAAAAGCGGCACCGATGACTGCGGAAGAAAGAAAAATGAATGCTTTTAAAAAGCTCATTGAACGCGGTAAGTCACACGGGAATTTAACAGCGCAGGAAATTGACACGGTTATCGTGGAGATGGACCTTGATGTGGATGAGCTGGAAAAGCTCAACGATATGATTGACGC
>CALGGQ010000100.1 GCA_937915775.1 uncultured Clostridia bacterium
CGCGCCTGCGAGCCCGATGAATTGTTCGAGCGCTTGCGCGAGATACCGACAAAATACCGTTTGCGGTATTTTGCCCTAAACGGTTGGCAGGGACAGGCAGTCAGCCCGCTTCAAAAAGAAGGACAGGAATGGAACAGATGACGGAACGCGCTTTTCTGATAGCGCTGGATACAGGGGAATACGACGCCGAGGTGTCGATGAACGAGCTTTGCGAGCTGGCAAAAACCGGCGGCGCAGAGGTGGTGTCCTTCGCGATTCAGAAGCGCCCGACACCCGTTGCCGCCACCTATCTCGGCAAGGGAATGCTCGAGGAAATCGCTGCCTTCTGCGAACATAACGACATTGATTTAATCATTTCCGACGACGAGCTGTCGCCGGTGCAAATCCGCAACATTGAGGATATTACCGCTACCCGCACAATTGACCGCACGACGCTGATTTTAGATATCTTTGCCGCGCGAGCACGCTCCAGCGAGGGCAAGCTGCAGGTGGAGCTGGCGCAGTTGAAGTACTCCCTGCCGCGCCTTGGCGGCAAGGGCACGGCGCTCTCGCGTCTCGGCGGCGGTATCGGCACCAGAGGTCCCGGCGAAACAAAGCTGGAGACTGACCGCCGTCACATCCGCCACCGCATTGACGTATTAAAAAGGGAGCTGAAGCAGGTAGAGCAGCGCCGCACCCGTATGCACGAACGCCGGCGCAAAAACGGCGCGCTGTGCGTGGCGATTGTGGGCTACACGAACGCGGGCAAATCCACCCTGATGAACCGCCTGACGAACGCGGGCGTGCTGCAGGAGGACAAGCTGTTTGCCACCCTTGACCCGACGGCAAGGCGCCTCACCCTGCCCGACGGCACCGAGATTATGCTGATTGACACAGTAGGGCTGGTCCGCCGTCTGCCGCATCAGCTGGTGGACGCCTTTCGCTCCACGCTGGAGGAGGCGGTCTGGGCGGACGTCATTCTCAATGTCTGCGACGCCTCCAGCGAGGAATGCGCGGAGCACATCGAGGTCACGCAGGCGCTGCTGCACGAGCTCGGCGCCGACGGCAAGCCGATTATCAACGTACTCAACAAATGCGACAAGGCGACAGCCCTTGACTTCGGCTTTTTTGAAAACAGCGTGAAAATCAGCGCGCTGACAGGCGAAGGAATTGACAGCCTGCTCGACGCGATTGCCGCGGCGCTGCCGCAAAGCAGAAAGCGCCTTACCCTGCTGCTGCCGTTTGACAAGCTCTCGCTTGCTGTCGCGGCGCGCAAGGGCACCGTGCACCGTGAGGAATACACTGAAAACGGGCTGCTGCTCGACGTCACGGTGGATACGCAGCTGCTGCCGCCCCTTTTTGACTATATAATCGGATAATATTCGGCTTCTTCTCTGCATATAATGGATTGTAACATATGGCAAAGGAAGTCTTTATATGCAGGTAATCACCTTCAAAGCAAAACCGAAAACGCTGTTCGGCATTGTGCTGGCGCTGACGGGCATCATCGTTATCGTGCTGACCTTCACGGGCAACCATCTCGGCAAGGAGGTTAACGGCAAAAGCCAAATTCCCTGCGCCACTGCGGAGGAACGAAACGCCTACCTTACCTCCCTCGGCTACACCTTTGAGGAGCCGCCGGAGGAAAAGGAAATCACGATACCCGAAGAATTCAGCCAGGTCTACGTGGATTATAACGATATCCAGAAGCAGCAGGGCTTTGATTTAACGCCGTACAAGGGCAAAACGGCGACAATTTATAAATACACTATCACCAATTATAAGGACGATGCGCATATCATCGCCGATTTGCTGGTGGAAAACGGAGTGCTCATCGGAGCGGACCTCTGCAATCCCGACGCGGAAAACGGCTTTCTGGTTGCGCTGACAAAAAACGATGGAACGAATTGACAAGCTGCTGGCAAAGGAACTGAATATCCCCCGCTCCGCAGCAAAGGCGCTGCTCAAACAAAAGCGGGTAACGCTCAACGGCGCGCCCGTTCTTTTTGCTGACGCGAAATACGGCGAGGGCGATACCGTCGCCCTTGACGGCAAGGCGCTCTCCGGCAGGCAGTACGTCTATATTATGCTCAACAAGCCGCAGGGCTATGTCAGCGCGACAGAGGATCAAAACGAAAAAACCGTGCTCGAGCTGCTGCCCGAGGAAATGCGCCGCAAGGGGCTGTTCCCCGCCGGCAGGCTGGACAAGGACACCACCGGCTTTCTGCTGCTGACGGACGACGGCGCCTTCGCGCACCGTATCCTCAGCCCGAAAAAGCACATTGAAAAGACGTACCTTGCCCGTCTGGACAAGCCGATTGACGATGCCGTCATTGCCGATTTTGAACAGGGTATGGCGCTCGGCGATGAAATGCTGCTGCCGGCAAAGCTCCGCGCGGTAAACAACGATAACACGCTCGCCGAGGTCAAAATCAGCCAGGGCATTTACCACCAGGTAAAGCGGATGTTCCAAAAGCACGGCATCACCGTGCTGGCACTGCAGCGCACCGCGATGGGCAAGCTGCCGTTGGACCCCTCGCTCAGGGAGGGCGAATGCCGCTATCTTTCGGAAGATGAGGTTGAAAAGATAATAGACAAATCTATATAACCGATTTTTTAATCCTGAAAATACTATATATTGCGTATCTTGTGATAATTATGCAAATTTTACAAAAAAATAAAACTTTTTTTGTGAAAAAGGTTGCAATAATAGCGGGTTGCTTGTATAATATATACAAACAACCCGTTTATTTTTTGTGCAGAATTATTCATATAACCCATAGCAGAAGGAGGCAAGCCAATGCCTAACAGATTATTTCAGGGAATTTTAAACCAGATGCGCAACGCAATTGACCGCACCATCGGCGTGGTGGACGAGAGCGGCACAATCATCGCCTGCAGCGAGCTCGGTCAAATCGGCGAAGTCCGCAAGGGCGTAATTTCCGCCGGCGTGTTCGGCGGCGCGCTGATTTGTGTGGACGCCTGCACCTATAAAGCCTTTGGCGACAGCGTGCATCCGGAATACGCCGTCTTTGTGGACGGCACGGACGACACAAGCCGCCACTATGCGGGGCTCATTGCCATCTCGCTGGAGCAGCTCAAGAAGAATAACGACGAAAAGTTTGACCGCTCGAATTTCGTCAAAAACGTCATTCTTGATAACATTCTGCCCGGCGATATCTATATCAAGTCGCGCGAGCTGCATTTTAACAATGATGCGTCCCGCGTGGTTTTCCTCATCCGCGTCACCAAAACGACGGACATCTCCGTTTTCGATATTATCCAGAATTTCTTCCCGGACAAGTCCAAGGATTTTGTCATCAACATCAACGAGACCGATATTGCGCTGATTAAAGAGGTGCGCCCGGGTATCGACCGCAAGGATCTGGAGAAGCTGGCGCAGTCCGTGTGCGACACGCTGTCCACCGAATTTTACTGCACCGCCATCATCGGCATCGGCGTATGCGTAACGGGCATCAAGGATTTGGCAAAGTCATTTAAGGAGGCGCAGGTGGCGCTGGAGGTCGGCAAGGTGTTTGACAACGAGCGCTCCATCATCAGCTACGAAAACCTCGGTATCGCGCGACTGATTTATCAGCTGCCGACGACGCTGTGCGAAATGTTCCTGCGCGAGGTGTTCCAGAAGGGCTCTATTGAATCCCTCGACCAGGAGACGCTGTTCACCATTCAGAAATTCTTTGAAAACAATCTGAATGTTTCCGAAACCTCGAGAAAGCTCTTCGTTCACCGTAACACGCTGGTCTACCGTCTGGAGAAAATCAAGAAGCTCACGGGGCTTGATTTGCGCGAATTTGACGACGCTATCGTATTTAAAGTGGCGCTGATGGTCAACAAGTACCTCTCCTCCACCCCCGTAAAATATTAATAGGCAATCAAAAGGCTGACTTGACGTCAGCTTTTTATTTTGGAAAAGAGAAATTGGAATTTGCAAAGCAAATTCAGTGGTCAGTGTCCAGTGGTCAGTGGTCAGTTATAGGTCGCTTCGCTCCGATTATAATCGGGTGCGGGTGTCCCGCCCAACAACTGGTCACTAGCCACTGGTCACTGGTCACTATCTCGACAAATTCCAATTTGCCGTAATTCCGAATTCCGTATTAAAATAGCACGAACGTTTGACAAATTGCACTGTCTATGGTATGATATAAGTTGTATTAATCGATAAAGGAGTGTTCTGTTTGGAAAAGCTGACCAAGACACAGCAGAAGGTATTCGACTACATAAAGGACGTGATTGACGAGCGCGGCGTGGCGCCCTCCGTGCGCGAAATCGGCGCCGCTGTCGGGCTGCGCTCCACCTCCACGGTGCAATATAATCTGAACGCGCTCGAAAAGGCAGGCTACATCGAGCGCGAATCGCAGCTCAAGCGCACTATCCGTATCTCTAAGGGCGGTATCCGCCCAACGCATGTGCCGCTGGTCGGCACCGTCACCGCCGGGTTGCCGATTCTCGCGGTGGAGAGCATTGAGGATTATATCCCCGTGCCGGTTGCCCCGCGCGGCAAGGAGCTGTTTGCCCTGCGCGTCAAGGGCGATTCGATGGTGAACGCCGCCATTCTGGACGGCGACATTGCCGTGATTGAGCGCACGCCGACGGCGGAAAACGGCGATATCGTGGTCGCGCTGATTGAGGACGAGGCAACCGTGAAGCGCTTTTACAAGGAAAAAGGGCATTTCCGCCTGCAGCCGGAAAACGACGCCTACGAGCCGATTATCGTCGATGAGCTCGCCATTCTCGGCAAGGTGATTTCCATCATTCGCAACTATATTTAGGCAGAGTAAGACGAATCGTAACCCGGTTTAAAATGGCAGATTCACTTTGCTCTGCCTATACGATTTTACGATTGGTTGATATTATCGCCATATTGTGTTAAAATATGAAAGTTATGATATCAAAAACCAACCGGATGGAGGAAAAACTATTATGAGTGACTGTACACACGATTGCTCCACGTGCTCCCAGAACTGTTCCGACAGAACTGAGCCGCAGAGCTTTTTAAAGCCGATGAATCCGCGTTCGAATATCAAAAAGGTCATCGGCGTTGTTTCGGGCAAGGGCGGTGTCGGCAAAAGCCTTGTCACCTGCCTGCTGGCTGCCAAGTGCCGCAAGGCGGGGCTGAAGGTCGGTATTCTGGACGCTGACATCACCGGTCCTTCCGTACCGAAATCCTTCGGCATCACAAGCCGCGCGATGCAGGATGAGGAATTTCTGCTGCCGACTGAAACTGCCAGCGGCATCAAAATGATGAGCATTAACCTGCTGCTGGAGGATGTCAACGCACCGGTTGTCTGGCGCGGTCCCGTTATCAGCGGCGTCATCGGGCAATTCTGGAGCGACGTTGCCTGGGGCGAGCTGGATTATCTCTTTGTGGATATGCCGCCGGGAACCGGCGACGTGGCGCTGACGGTATTTCAGTCGCTGCCGGTGGACGGTATCGTCATCGTTTCCACCCCGCAGGACTTAGTCAAAATGATTGTCAACAAGGCGTACAACATGGCGGAGATGATGGACGTTCCCGTGCTCGGTCTGGTGGAGAATATGAGCTATTTTGTCTGCCCCGACTGCGGCAAAAAGCACCGCATTTTCGGTGAATCGCAGATTGACGAAACCGCCGAGGAGCTGGGCGTGCCCGTGCTTGCCAAGCTGCCGATCAACCCGGACACCGCCACAATGGTGGATAACGGCTTCGTTGAAAAGGTAGCGGCGCCGGAGCTGGACGATTTTGTGGACGTGCTCTGTAGAGTAAAAGGAGAATAACGATGCCGAAACGAGAAAACTATATTTCCTGGGATGAATATTTTATGGGTATCTCGATGCTGAGCGCCATGCGCAGCAAGGACCCGAACACACAGGTCGGCGCCTGCATCGTCAGCGACGACAACAAGATTATGTCCGTCGGCTACAACGGCTTTCCGCAGGGCTGCAGCGACGACGAATTTCCGTGGGAGCGAAGCGCGGATAACCAGAACGACACGAAGTACCCCTTCGTCTGCCACGGCGAACTGAACGCCATTTTAAACGCCGGCGGTCAGGATTTGCGCGGCGCACGCATTTATGTGGCGCTGTTCCCGTGCAACGAATGCGCCAAGGCGATTATCCAGAGCGGCATCAAGGAGGTTATCTATATCTCCGATAAATATGCCGAAACGCCCTCCACCCTCGCCAGTAAGCGGATGTTTTCCGCTGCCGGCGTCAAGCTCACGCATTTTGAGAGCGATAAAAATCTGACTATTTCCTTTGAGGAAAGTAAAATCTGAGGTCTGAATGAAATATTTTTTCAGAGTGCTGGTTGTTCTGGTGCTGTCGGCGGCAGTCGTCACCGGCGTTTACTATCACCTGAACGGCAGCCTGCTGCCCGGCGACGGACAGGCGCTGAGCCTGACCACCGTCACCAAGCCCCCCGCCACGGAAAAGAACGCCGACCGCATTTTGCTCTGCGAGCTGCCGGAGGAGGGCTATCAGCTCTATAAAGCCGAAAAGACCGTCTTTTTGGTCCACGGCGACAAGGAATTTGAATTTAATATCTCGAACAGCTACTTAACCCGTGAGGCACCGCAGATGTTCTGCTTCAACATTGATGAGAACGAGGCGGACAAGGAAATCATCATCCGCGCCGCCAGCGGTGAGGAGGTATCGACCGGCGAGTATATCTATGATATCTATATCTTCAAAAACACCGGCGAAAAAGAGGAAAACTACCTGCTGATCTCCGCTGCCCGCAGCACATGGGAAAACGTTTTGTCCCGTCAGATTAAGGAGGAGCTCAGCCAGCTGAAAAGCTGCAGCAAAATTCTGCAATTTGCCATGACGGTGAACGGCAACGATATCAGC